>JBARAF010000185.1:0-15687 GCA_049791695.1 Croceibacterium sp. | reverse complement strand
GGTATTTCCAGATCGCCCCCTGCTTCCGCGATGAAGACCCGCGGGCCGACCGCCTGCCGGGCGAATTCTACCAGCTCGACCTGGAAATGAGCTTCGTCACCCAGGAAGAAGTGTGGGACACGATGGAACCGGTGATGGCGGGCGTGTTCGAAGCCTTTGCCGATGGCCGCAGCGTGACGCCGGCGGGCAGTTTTCCGCGGATCCCCCATGCCGAAGCGATGCTGAAGTACGGCAGCGACAAGCCGGACCTGCGCAACCCGCTGTTTATCCGCGACGTGACGGAAGAATTCCGGGAATCGGGCTTCGGCCTGTTTGAAAAGATCGTTGGTGGCGGCGGCACGGTGCGCCTTGTCCCGGCCCCGAACACGGCGGACAAGAGCCGCAAGTTCTTTGACGAGATGAACGACTGGGCCCGCGCCGAAGGCCATGCCGGGCTCGGCTATGCCACCCGCAAGGGCGGCGTGTTCGGCGGCCCGATTGCCAAGAACCACGGCGAAGACAAGATGGCGGCGCTGTTCGACAGCCTGGGCCTCGGTCCGGATGACGGCTGCTTCTTTGCCGCCGGCAAGGAAGAACAGGCAGCCAAGCTGGCCGGTGCCGCCCGCAATCGCGTGGGTGAACAACTGGGCCTGATCGACAAGGACCGGTTCGAACTGGCCTGGATCATCGATTTCCCGTTCTACGAATGGGATGAAGAAAACAAGAAGGTGGAATTCAGCCACAACCCGTTCTCGATGCCGCAGGGCGGGATGGACGCGTTGCAGAACCAGGATCCGCTGACCATCAACGCCTACCAGTACGATCTGGTCTGCAACGGCTATGAAATTGCCTCCGGCTCGATCCGCAACCAGGATCCG
The DNA here is from genome assembly GCA_049791695.1 of Croceibacterium sp. GTDB lineage: Bacteria > Pseudomonadota > Alphaproteobacteria > Sphingomonadales > Sphingomonadaceae > Croceibacterium_C. Next base: position 14,830 of record JBARAF010000185.1, on the reverse strand, counting down.
GCGACGATGGTCAAGGCGTTCGAACTCGTTGGCCTGAGCAAGCAGGACGTGGAAGATCGCTTCGGCGGGATGTACCGCGCATTCCACTATGGCGCCCCGCCGCACGGCGGCATGGCCGCCGGGATCGATCGTGTGGTGATGCTGCTGTGCGGCGCGCAGAACCTGCGCGAAATCACCCTGTTCCCGATGAACCAGAAGGCGGAAGACCTGCTGATGGGCGCCCCCAGCCAGGCCGAACCGCGCCAGCTGCGCGACCTTAACATCCGCGTTGTCGAACCGCCAAAGCCGCAAGGTTGAGGATAATCGGGCCCAAGAGCGAACAACCGAGTATCTCGGGCACTTGCCAGCCTCGCCTGCGTTGATTAGGGCGACAGCAAATCCATCGTTTGAGTTTTTTCGAGAGGGCATATCATGAGCGACACCGCCGACCGCGTGAAGAAGATCGTCGTCGAGCATCTGGGCGTCGAAGAAGACAAGGTCGCACCCGATGCGAGCTTCATCGATGATCTGGGCGCGGACAGCCTCGACATTGTCGAGCTGGTGATGGCTTTCGAAGAAGAATTTGGCGTCGAAATTCCCGACGATGCCGCAGAAAAGATCAACACTGTCGGTGATGCGATCACCTACATCGAAGAGAACAAGGGCTAAGCCCATTGCGCACCCGTCGGCCCTCGCGCTTGACGCGCGGGGTTCCCGAATAACGGGCTCTGACAGGCTCAGCCCGCATGCGGGTTGGGCCTGTTTGCGTTGCCGGTCATCAGGTGGCCGTCAGGATTTTGGAGAGTGAGTGCTATGCGTCGAGTGGTCGTAACCGGACTGGGCCTCGTCACCCCGCTGGGTGCCGATGTGGAAACCACCTGGGCCAACATCCTTGCCAGCAAGAGCGGGGCCGGGCGGATCACCCGCTTCGATGCGTCGGACCAGAAGTGCCAGATCGCCTGCGAGGTCAAGCCGGCCGACCATGAATACGGCTTCGATCCCAACAAGCGCGTTGATCACAAGATCCAGCGCCAGGTCGATCCGTTCATCATCTACGGCATCGATGCCGCCGGCCAGGCGATTGAAGACGCCGGCCTGAGCGACATGACTGAAGAAATGCGCCTGCGCGCCGGGTGCTCAATCGGTTCGGGCATTGGCGGTCTGCCGGGGATCGAATCGGAATCGCTGGTGCTGGCGGAAAAGGGCCCGGGCCGCGTCTCGCCGCATTTCGTCCACGGGCGCCTGATCAACCTGATCAGCGGGCAGGTATCGATCAAGTACGGCCTGATGGGCCCGAACCACGCTGTCGTTACCGCTTGCTCCACCGGTGCCCATTCCATCGGCGATGCCGCGCGGATGATCCGCGATGACGATGCCGACATCATGCTGGCCGGCGGCGCGGAAGCAACCATCTGCCCGATCGGCATTGCCGGTTTCGCCCAGGCCCGCGCGCTTAACAGCAGCTATAATGATCGCCCGGAACAGGCCAGCCGCCCTTATGACAAGGACCGCGACGGTTTCGTGATGGGCGAAGGCGCCGGTGTGGTGGTGCTGGAAGAATACGAACACGCCAAGGCCCGCGGCGCGAAGATTTATGCCGAAGTGGTCGGTTATGGCCTGTCGGGCGATGCCTACCACGTCACGGCCCCGCATCCGGAAGGTTTCGGCGCCTTTCGGGCGATGGAAATGGCACTGAAGAAGGCGGGCATGACCCCGGCCGACATCGATTACATCAATGCCCACGGCACCTCCACCATGGCCGACACGATCGAACTGGCGTCGGTCAAGCGGCTGTTCGGCGATGCGATCGGCGGCGTTTCGATGAGCAGCACCAAGAGCGCCATCGGCCACCTGCTGGGCGGCGCGGGCGCGGTGGAAGCAATCTTCTGCATCCTGGCCCTGCGTGACCAGATCGTGCCGCCGACGCTGAACCTCGACAACCCGGACGAAGGCACTGAAGGCGTCGACCTGGTGCCGCTGGTCGCCAAGAAGCGGGAAGTGCGCGCCGTGCTGAACAACAGCTTCGGCTTTGGCGGGACCAACGCCAGCCTGGTGATGAAGAAGGTCGACTGATCCCATGCGCAGCGCGCGCCTGTTTGGCGGCATTCTGGCCGTACTGGCGCTTGCTGCGCTGATCACCTTCGGCAGCGGCTGGTGGGGCGCGTCGCGCCTGGAAAAGGACACGTCGTTCCTGGTTCCGTCCGGCTCCTCGCTCACGTCAGTGGCGGCAAAGCTGGAGAAGGACGGGATTATCGAGGATGCCGACAGCTTCCTGCTGCGGGCGAAGCTGCTGGGCGGCAATGAGCCGGTCAAGGCAGGCGAGTTCCTGCTGCCGGCCGGGGCCAGCCCGGCGACGATCCTGGGCATCCTGCAAAGTGGCGAAAGCCAGCGACGGTTCGTGACCATCCCGGAAGGGATGCCTTCAATCCTGGTCTATGAAAAGCTGATGGCCGAACCGCTGCTGACCGGCGAAATCCCGGTGCCGGATGAAGGTTCTGTCCTGCCAGACACCTATGATTTCGAACGAGGTGAAAGCCGCACCAGGGTGCTGGCGCGGATGACACGGGCGATGGATGCAACCGTCGCGGAACTGTGGCCCAAGCGCGCGCCAGGCATTGCCGTATCCACCCCGCAGGAAGCGGTGACGCTGGCCAGTATCGTGGAAAAGGAAACCGGCGTAGCCCGCGAACGGCGGATGGTGGCGGGGCTTTATTCCAACCGCTTGCGCACCGGCATGCTGTTGCAGGCCGATCCGACGATCATCTACCCGATCACCCGCGGCAAGCCGCTGGGCCGCCGTATCCGCCAGTCGGAAATCTCAGCGATCAACGGTTACAACACCTACACCATGACCGGACTCCCCGAAGGGCCGATCACCAACCCCGGGCGCGAATCGATTGCCGCCGTGCTCAACCCGGCGAAGACCGACGCCCTGTACATGGTGGCAGATGGCAGCGGCGGGCACGCCTTTGGCAGCACGCTGGAACAGCACAATGCCAACGTGTCCAAATGGTTCGCCATCCGCCGAGCCCGCGGCGAGATGTAATCCGGAAAGGCTCTAGCAGAGCAGGCCCGCAGCGGCCTGCCGCCGCGACCAGGCGATTTCCACCAGGCAGATCAAGGCGATCAGCAGCGGGAAGGCGGCCGCGCCGAAGCCTTTCTTGGCGATCAGGTCCGTCCCGGTGAATGTCCAGCCGAACTGCACCAGCACCGCCACCAGCGACACCACGAACAGGGTGATCGCGATCTTGCGGCGCAGCAGCAGCGCAACGGCACCCGCGGTGCCGCCCCAGACCGCGATGGCATAGGCCGACCAGGCCCAGCCGGGCATGGAGCGGAACGCTTCCGCCCCCACCGGGTCAGTCTGGGCCAATAGGTCCAGGTCTTGTGTCGCCTGCATCAGGTAAGCAGCGTCGCCGGCCAGGTTCCACAGCAGGAACAGGACGGCGATGATCCAGAAATTACGCGTCATGGCGTGTCTCCCCCAAAGCCGGGCGGAACCGCACGCAATGCTCGTTCATTCGCGTGGGGATATCGATGCCCGCCCTGGTGCATCCTAACCCCGCAGGAGAGTGCCATGCAATGCCGCCCGATTCCCGACGTCACCCTGAAGACCCGCGTACGCGATGGCAGCCTGGGCGGGGACAATCCGTTCCGCTGGCAGGACTATGTTGTCCGGCAGGAATGGGCCGGGCGCAAAGTGGTGGTGTTTTCGCTGCCCGGGGCCTTTACGCCCACATGTTCCAACGAACAGTGCCCCGGCTTTGAGCAGCATTACCAGGCGTTCCGCGACCTGGGTGTGGACGCCGTCTATTGCATGGCGGTCAACGATGCCTTCGTGATGTACCAGTGGGCCAAACACCTGGGGATCGACAAGGTGCAGATGTTGCCCGATGGTTCCGGCCAGTTCACCCGGCGGATGGGAATGCTGATCAACAAGGACCACCTTGGCTTCGGCCTGCGCAGCTGGCGCTATGCGATGGTGGTTGACGATCTGCGCGTCACCCACTGGTTCGAGGAACCCGGCATCAATGACGCTGGCCAGGATGACGATCCTTACGGTGAAACCGCGCCGGAAAAAGTCCTGGCCGCGCTGCAACGCGAAAGGGTGCCCGGCTGACCAATGCTCCGCTGATTGTCACCGCCGAATTGCCGGCAGAGATCCAGGGGTGGGCCGATGGCTTGCGCCGGGCGCATTATCCGCCTGAGCGCAACCATCTGTCCGCCCATGTGACGCTGTTCCACGCCCTGCCGCCTTCCGCCGAAGGGGAGGCGCGAAGCCTGCTGGCGCGGCTGGCGGCGGACAATGGCCCGGTGGCGGCGGAACTGACGGCGGTGATGTCCCTGGGGCGGGGCACTGCCTTGCGGATCGACAGCCCGGCGATGGTGGACATGCGTCAGCAGATCGCGGACCGGTTCCATGGAATGCTGACCGCGCAGGACCAGGGGCGGCCAAGGCTCCACGTCACGGTGCAGAACAAGGTGACACTGGCAGAGGCGATAGCCTTGCAGCAATCCCTGTCCGCCACCTTCCTGCCGCGCCCGTTTGCCTTCGCCGGTCTGGCGCTCCACGCCTATCGCGGCGGACCCTGGGAAGGGCTTGGCCGATGGAGCTTCCACAAGTCGCGTAAAAAGCCGCAAGTGGGCGGTTGACCGCCGCGCCACACCGCCCTAAACGCGCCGCCTGCCCGGTCAAATCGTACCGGGTATTGCCCTGTTGGGGCGGAGTAGCTCAGCTGGTTAGAGCAGCGGAATCATAATCCGCGTGTCGGGGGTTCGAGTCCCTCCTCCGCTACCACTTTTCAATGACTTAGCGGAACGCGGAAGTGGCGGTTTACAATGTTGTGTAAACCGGGTCATGCGCTGAGCCGTTCGGCGAGGTGGATGATTACCCGCTCTTCGTTGACATATCGGGCACGGATTGCCGCCGTGCGTCGGGCGGTCCAGCCGATGGTATCTTCATCTGCGCTGGCGCAGCTCATCGGCGGAACATTATTCAGCTCCGCCAAAAGTGACTGGGCGCTCTCGGCAGATCGGGGGCCATGCGCCACTTTACCGGCCGGACAGTACCCGCGCAATCGGTGTTCGACCGGCACTGCTGAGGTATGTCCCCACCTCGATCACGCCTTTCGGCGAAATCTCGTAGTGCTTGACCCGCGCATCGGTGGCATGACATCGGCGCGTCAACAATTCGGTGTCGGCCATCATCTGAAGGTATCGCAGAGCTGTGGCACAGGGAACGCCGGTGGACAGCGTCACATCCTTGAAGCGCATTACCTTGCCGTCCGACCAGTTGTGAAACAGTTCCAAGAGGATGTCCCACGCTGGATCGGACAGCATGAACGAGAATGCAAAGTGCTGCCGGGCCCGGCGTGCAGTCAGCAATGCCTTAGCGGCCTGCCCCAAGCCGATCCGATTGGCGAAGATCTCGTCAAATGACAGCCGGTCGGACGGGCGCAAGGTCCGGTTTGGTCGGTCAATGCTGACGTTTAGTTCCGTGAGCATGTCGGTGACGATCTGCAGAGCCCGGGACTTCGACATTTCAGGAACGGTCACAGCAGACCCTCCCTTTCAAAACTGAAATAGCCGCGCCGTGACACGATCAGGTGGTCAACAAGCTCGACTCCCAGGGCCCGGCCCATCCCGGATAGCGACTGAGTGGCCGCCCTATCCTGTACGCTCGGCCGGCAATTTCCCGAGGGGTGATTATGGGCAACGATTACCCGAGATGCCCGAAGCTGAAAGGCCCTGGAGAACAAAGTGCGTGGTGCCACACGGACTTGCCCCACAGACCCATCCGCCAGCAGTTCATCCCGGATATAACGACCATGGCTGTCCATGAAGATCGCGCAGAGAACCTCTGATGTGCCATCCAGCTGGCACCTGAGATAGTCGATCAGTCGAGGGTCATCCGAAACGACGGCCAACCCGCTGAAATCTTCGACCAGTGCCCGCTTCGACAGGTTCCTCGCAGCGCGGAGTATCCGACAGGCATCCGATACTTCGACGTCTGACATGTGATCCGTATTGGCATCCATCGCGGCGCTGAGGCTGCCGAAGTCGGAGATCAGGCGGCTCGCAAGTTCTGGCGCGCGATCAGCGAAGAAAGGCACGAGAAGTTCCGCCAGTCCCTGTATCTGCCGTACTGCAGTTGCCGGCGGTGATGGAGGAACAGTCCGATAGCGAGGACCAGAATCTGAAAATATGAGGGCAGGGTTTGCATGGTAAAATAGGCGATTGGCGAAACCTCGCTGACCAGTTCGCGTATCAGATGCGCTTGGAGCGCCACAAGTTGGAAAGACCCAATCCATAGGGTGTACATCCGGTTGGCCTGTTGGGCGATGAATATCAGGGCGATGGCCGTCACCAGATCGATCATCAGGTGGCCCAGCTCCACCTCGTACAGGCGGGCCGTTGACTGAAAGATCGCGTGGTAAAGGGCATCGGTTACCGGCATTTGCCCGATGATGAATGCCACCGCTCGCTCTGGTCCCGCGCCAAAGCGCAATGCCAGAACGACCAGGACGGCGAACGCGACCATTTGAAGGCCGGAACGCACATTCCAGAGCAAGAGCAGCAATTCTGTCATCGGGCTTCGGCGATCATGCGTCGATCAGCACGGCCTTGCCCGTGAAATCGGTCTTCGTCCCGTCGTCGGAAATTCCGACTTCCACAGCCACGTCGCTCAATTCCGAATGCACCCGAAGGAGGTTGCCATAGACCGTGTTCAGCTCCTTTTCCGCTTGTGTGAGGAAGGTCAGAGCCTTGTGGCCGGTGGCTGGGTGGATCCCCGGGCCACGGCGGGCAGTGACCATTGCTTGTTTCAATTTCGAAACGGCGGCGATTGTTTCGTCGGTGACCCCTTCCGCCTCGCGGATCAGCTTGCGGATTTCTTGGGCGGTCTGGTTGTTGCGATCCATGTTCGAAGTCTCCCCCGCCGCGCTCACTTCGCCGGGCCCTGAGTTTCACTGGAGATCGACCCGTAATTTGACCAGAATTCGGTCACCGTCAGCGTGGCCACCCCGAGGAACGTGATCGCGACAACGATCAGTATCAGCAGAAAAACCATGGCAATCAGGCGACGAAGGTTGGCGTGGGGGCCGTCGAGCATCTCCGGGACCACACGAGGATCGGCCATCTGTTCCTGCCAAGGAGCTTCAACTGTGAAGCTTTGGACGTCGGAAAAGACGAATTCACCAACTGCGGTTCCCGTCACTAAATTGCTGGATAACTCGTCAACCGGCAGTTCAGATTCAGGGTATGCATGTTTTGTGTAGGCCAGCCTAACGCCCGAGGATTCCCGGTAAATTTGCACGAGCTGGAATTTACTCTGTGCGCGCAGACGCTCCTTCAACTCGCGCACGAGCTGGTTCACGCGGGTGGTGGAAATATCCAGTTCGGAGGAAATGAGTTTGAGCGGCGCACCGCGATCGAGCAGATCGAGGATCTGCAGTTGCCGGGGTGTCAGGCGCGCCAGTCTATCGTCGCTGCCCATCCAAACTCTCCGCCCCCCGTCCGCCTGACTGGTCTTGCAGGGTCCGTCATAAGTTGAAATTTTGAAATATAATAGGTTGCCGACTTCATGTCATACTGCAGCCGAGTGCTACCTACCGGATCGGGCCAGTTCGGGGCAATCTCCGTGCACCAGCTGTATCTGTCAGTGCCGGTGCGCCGGATGGTCAAGCTTCGCCGGGCCGTGGCGTCCTGCCGTGCACTGCGCTAGGCATCGCAGTGGTTGCCACACAGACGCGCCCTTCGCGGCAACGCCCGCCCATTTCCGGCGCATCGATCCCCAGCAGCCGGATCCGTTCGTCCCCGCAGCGAATCGTGTCGCCATCCGTCACGGAACAGGCGGCATCAACCGCCACTGCCGGCGGCGGCGCGCAGGAGGCGCAGGCGAGGGCAAGGGCGAGGATCATGCCCCACCAATGTGTCGCGCCCGGCCGCGTTCCTGCGATGCTGGATGTGTCCAGTCCGAAGCTATAATCCCCTGCCAGCGGTTTGCACGACCTGCCGCTTCATCCGTATAGTCGCCGGCAATTGCACGCCGGTCTACAAGCTTTCCCAGCAAAAACAGCGCGCAGCAAGAAATCATAATCCGCGTGTCGGGGGGGCGAGTCCCTCCTCCGCTACCACCGGAACAGTACCTTGCTTGGCGGGTGCTGGTTTGCCGCTGGCCATTGGGCAGCCTTCCACTTCGAAGTTCATTCCACGCGCTCCCGGGTGCGGTGTCAGATGATCGTGTCGATCAGGGCGCAGCTGATCAGAAAGCGGGGGGCTTGAGTCCGGCGAATTCTGCAGACGCGACTCAGGTGCGGATTTACCTCTGATGTCGCTCACGGCACTGGTCTCAAGCGGCACGGACCGATGCGGTTCACTGTTGGCCGGTCGTGCCCATGCACTGGGTGGTGGTCGGGCGACGGAACCGGGTGCAGTCCCAGCGGGCGCGTTCGATCTTTGCTTCGCGGTCTCGTTCGAAGGTGAACACCACCGGGCCGCGGGTGATCTCCCCGGAATCGAGGTAACCGGTGATGCTGCAGCGGGCGCGGTCGCCGCACAGGTCCAGCGCGGCCATCGCCTGGACATTGCCATTGCGCAGCGGGGACAGGAACACTTCGAACCGCCCTTCACCCAGCACGCCGGGGGCGCGGGATGGGCCGGGTGGGCCATGGGTGGCACCGGCCAGTTCAGGCGGCAGGGTCAGGTCGGTACTGGTGGTCGGCTGGTGGGCGGGAAACAGCATCGCCAGCCCGGCGGCGACCGGTTCTGCCCCGGCATAGCGCTGGCGCATCACCGAAGGGCCGCCCCAGCCATTGCCCCAGCGGAAGAACAGGTGGGTTTCCACCTGGGCGATCTTTTCCAGTTCCGGGCTCCACACCGGGTGGACCCAGTCGGTGTGGTAATGGGTGGCCAGGCCTACTTCGGGTGCCACCCGGCCTCCCAGCATTTCTTCCGCCCGCTGGCGCGTGCGCCCCATGCCGCCGGGGGAAGGGATGCGGCCCAGCGCGCCATCGCAAGTGAAAGTGAACTGGCACCCGGTGTTGCGTTCCGATCCCTGGAAGACTACGCCGCAGATGCTGGTGGGGAAGGCCGGGTGGCGCACCCGGTTCAGCACCACCTGCGCCACGGCATATTGCCCGCGCGCATCGTCACCCGCTTCATACCACATGGCGCTGGACAGGCAGTCGAGCGCGCGTTCACGGTCCAGCGGATCGCCGGTCAGGAAGAAAGGCCGTGCGGCGGGGCCAAGCGGGCGGAACGGGATGGCCGCGTTGAGTTTCTGCGCTTCGTCCGGTTCAACCGGCAGGAAAGCCAGCGGATAGGGCCGCGGCGGCACGGCACGGGCCATATCCGGCATCGTGGCGCGATCGGGCAGGGGGCCCGCTGCGAGTGACAGCGCCACGGTGCCAAGGGCGGCGACCATGGCAACCAGCAGGGGCAGCAGGGCGGAAAGGGGGCGTTTTCGGGCTGACATCGTGATCCGGGCGCGGTGCCAGATTTGCGCAGGCGCGGGCAAGGCAATTCCGGCGCCGTTAGTGTAGTCGATGGCTGCGCAAACCAGCGGAATGGCCAGTTTTTCTTACCGCTTTGGCGGATTTTGCGGAACCTGATGGCCCCGAGAATGTTCAGGAAGCGTCGCCGGTGTCCGCATATCGGGTGGGAAACAGGTTTTCCTGCACCTTGCTGCGCGCGGTGAAGCCAGGGACCATCACAGTGTGGGAGATCCAAATGCGTAAGTTATTTCTGGGCGCGGCAGCGGCATCGCTGATCGTTGCCGGTACGGCTCAGGCCGCTCCGGTCGCCCGTTCTGCCACCCCCGTTTCGGCCAGCGAAGCAATGGGCGGCAACAGCGCCCACCTGTGGCTGGGCCTGCTGGGCGCCGCTTTGCTGGGTATCGTGCTGTGGCAGATAAACGACGACGACGTCGAAGCTCTGCCGCACAGCCCGTAATGTGTCAGGCGGCGCTGTTTGCCTGGTTCAGGGAAGCAGCGTCGCCGCCACTGCGCGGATCGCCAGAATCAGCAGGCACAGCGAAGACAAGCCGAACAACTGCACCCGCACCGGTATCCGGTTGACCGTGCATTGCCAGGCCGAATGGACGATCCGGATCACCACATAGGCCCAGGCCAGGGCAACATCGATCCGACCCGCGCCGGACAGGGCCAGGATCACGCTGACCGCGTAGAAAAGCGTGGGCTGTTCCATCAGGTGGGTGTAATTGTGCGCCTTCCAGTTCACTTCATCGGGCAGCACCCCGTCCAGATCCTGCCCGCGCCCGCCGGGCCTGGCCGCTTTCAGGTCAACCTTGGCCGTGCCGAGGGCGGCATATCGGGTGCGGACCATCCAGAACAGCACCACCAGCGACCACAGCACCAGCACAGCGGCGGGTGCCAGCATATTTGTCAGCACGGGCCATCTCCAGTTTGCAGCAGCGTGGCGGCGAATTGTGTCGGGTCCACATTGCCGCCGGTCAACATGATTGCGGTGCGGCCATCCGCCGGCACCTTGCCGGCCAGCACGGCCGCCAGCGCCGCCGCGCCGCCGGGCTCCAGCACCAGCCGCAGCCGCGTAAAGGCAAACCGTTGCGCAGCGCGCACTTCGTCATCGCTGACCGCAACGCCGGTTACCCGGCCGTGCAGGATTTCGAAGTTGATCGGGAAAGTGGCCGGGGTCTGCAAGGCGTCGCAGATGGTGGGCGGGGCATCGGCCGGCACCCGTTCGATCTGGCCGCTGGCCAGGCTGCGGGTCAGGTCGTCCCACCCTGCTGGCTCGACAATCACGATCTCGGCATCCGGGCACGCGAGGGCAAGGCCTGCCGCCAGCCCGCCGCCGCCACAACAGGCGACGATCCGCGTGGGTGGGCCGCCTGCCTGGGCTTGCATCTGCGTGGCCAGTTCCAGCCCGCTGGTGCCTTGCCCTTCGATCACCCATGGATCGGCATAGGCATGGACCAGTGTCGCGCCCATCCGGTGGCACAGGACCCTGGCGATCTGGTCACGGTCTTCCTGCGGGCGCTGGTACAGCACCACCTCCGCCCCCAGTTCGCGCACCCGGTCCAGCTTAACCTTCGGTGCATCGTGCGGCATCACGATGGTGGCAGCAATCCCCAACCGCTGCGCGGCCCAGGCCACCCCTTGCGCATGGTTGCCGCTGGAAACGCCGACCACGCCGTGGGCGCGTTCGTCTTCGTTCAGGTCGGTCAGGCGATGCCAGGCGCCGCGAATCTTGAACGCGCCGATCGGCTGCAGGCATTCCGCCTTGGCCCATGCGGTGATGCCGCCAATTGCCACCGGCAATAGCGGAGTTGGGGGCAGGATTTGGGCCAGCTTGGCGGCTGCGCGCAACAGCCCGTCGTGGCTCGGCTTGCGGGCAAGGTTGCCTTGGGGGGAAAGGTCATTCATGGCGACGTCACGTTGCATATTTACACGGCCCGCTCCACCCACTAACGGGCGCGCCTTTTTTACGCGGGCCCGGTCCCGTGGACTTTGACGAAGGACTATCCTGAAGATGACCGATACCGCGCCCAACGACACCCGCAAGGCTGAACTGCTGTCCACCGAAGTCGAACATATCGACATCACCAGCTTCGATGCGCGCCCGATCATCGACGCGATGGGCAAGATGAGCTTCACCAGCCGCGATCTGGCCCGCGCCACCCGCATCTATAACCAGATGCTGGAAGACAAGGATTGCACGGTGTTCCTGGTGATCGCCGGTTCGACCAGCGCCGGCGGCTGCATGGATGCCTATGCCGAACTGGTCCGGTCCAACATGGTCGATGGCATTGTCGCCACCGGGGCAACCATCGTGGACATGGATTTCTTCGAAGGGCTTGGCCACAAGCACTATCAGGCGCTCGACATCCCCGACGATGACACGCTGCGTTCGCTGTATATCGACCGCATTTACGACACCTACATCGACGAAGAAGACCTCCAGAACGTCGATCACACGATCTTCGAAATCGCCGAAACCCTGGAAACGCGCCCTTATTCCAGCCGCGAATTCATCAAGGCGATGGGCAAGTACCTGGTCGAACACGGCAAGAAGGAAAACAGCCTGGTCAAGCTCGCGTACGAGCATGACGTGCCGATTTTCTGCCCGGCTTTCACCGACAGTTCCGCAGGTTTCGGGCTGGTCAAGCACCAGGTCGACGCGATGAAGGCGGGCCGTCCTTACATGTCGATCGATTCCGTAGCGGATTTCCGCGAACTGACCGACATCAAGATCGCGGCTGGCACCACCGGCCTGCTGATGATCGGCGGCGGTGTGCCGAAGAACTTCATTCAGGACACGGTCGTCTGTGCCGAAATCCTGGGGCATGAAGACGTGGCCGTGCATCAGTACGCGGTGCAGATCACCGTGGCCGACGTGCGCGATGGCGCCTGTTCCTCCTCCACGCTGCAGGAAGCTGCCAGCTGGGGCAAGGTCAACACCGGCATCGAACAGATGGTCTTCGCCGAAGCCGGTTCGGTCCTGCCGCTGCTGGCCAGCGATGCATACCATCGCGGCGCCTGGAAGGACCGCACCCCGCGCAAGTGGGCCAAGCTGTTCAAATAAGGCGCTGATCGGGGGGGACCGGCAATGGGCGATTTGGCGGGCGACGGGATGAGCGACATCATCGCCATCCTGGCCCTGATCCTGACGCTGGTCTCATTTGCGGTGAACCTTGGCGTCGCGCTGATGCTCGATGCCAAGACCCGCGACCGGGAACGCCAGATCGAACGGCGCGAAGACCGGGTTGAGAAGTCCGCCGCCTACCTCGGCCTGGAACTCGCCTCGATTGATGTGTTCAAGTACAAGGCCGACCGTTACGAAGCAATCGGCTGGGCCCGTACGGTGGCCGGTCCGCCGCCCGGGGCCGACTTGCGGCTGGTGGAGGAAGCGAACAGCTTCTTCTACCAGTGTCTCAACCTGTTCGAGGTCGCCAGCCGCTTCCGCAAGGACCGGATCATCGTGCCGGAGGTCTATGCCAGTTGGGTGGCGTGGTTCTACGAGACACTGGAATTTCCCTATTTCCGCAGTCAGTGGGCGGCGGACTACCGCGACAACTACACCCCGGAACTGCGCCGGATCTTCGATGCCGGGATGCTGCTGGACTGGGCTGGCACGGATGACAATGCGCGGCGCAGGCAGTTCTATGAAACGGTCGGGGCAATCCTGGAATGCCCGATCATCAGCCAGTGGCGGGTGACCGTGCCCAGTGCGGCCTGAACCACGAAAGCGTGCCTGAACCATGCCTTCGATTGAGCGCAAATCCGAACTGACCTTTACGTGGGACCGCGGTGCCTGCGCGGCCGAGGCGGCTCGTTTCGCGTCCGGGGTGATCGGCGCACAGCAAAGCTATATCAGCCACGGCGAAATCCAGACCGGGCTGAGCACCGATGGCGTAACCTGGATAGCCGACCTGGAAGGCCGTTTCCGCGCAGACTTTGCCGAGCCGGGCGACAATCGCGAGATGCTGATGGTGCGCGATGCGACGGACACCTTGGTTGGCATCGGCATCATTGCCTGGGAAGTGGACGGGCCAGCTCGCTTCGGCACGATCGAGGACATGGCGGTAGATCCGGCACAGCGCAGCGGCGGCATCGGGCGGCAGATTCTGGATCGGCTGGTGGCGCGAATCGCCGAGCATGGTTGTGACTGGGCATTCCTCGAATCGGGGCGCGAAAACCACCGCGCCCATGCCTTCTTCGAAGCCCATGAATTCCGCGAAATGTCCCACGTTTTCGCCCGTCGCCTGCGCTGATCGGCGCATTGCAAACTTCCGCATCATTTTAACTTGCAGTTCAGCCGCAGCGGAATATATCGCCCGCTTCCTGCTGCCCCATGGGGACTTCCAAACCGCAAGGCAGCTTTGTTGTCGATCTGGCCGAAAGGCCTATTGGGGGTCCCTTGAGTTGCACCATCATCCCGATGCAAAGGCTGTAGTCCGCGCCCTTTCCCCGGACGAACCCGTTATCCTGAACCGACCGCACGCAGCGGCGCGTGCAGCGCGTTTCTTTGCTGACCGGTTTCCCGGCAAGGCAATGTATGCGGTGAAGGCGAATCCTTCGCCGGAACTGCTGCAGATCCTGTGGGACAACGGCATCACCCATTTTGACGTCGCTTCCATCGCGGAAGTGCGGCTGGTGCGCGGGGTTCTGCCCCAGGCAACGCTGTGTTTCATGCATCCGGTCAAGACCCGCAGCGCCATCACCGAAGCGTACCGCGTTCATGGTGTGCGCACTTTCAGCCTGGATACCGAAGAAGAACTGGCGAAGATCGTCGAAGGCACCACCAGCGATGCTGGTAAACCGGCGCAGGACCTGAACCTGCTGGTGCGCCTGCGCGTTTCCTCGGAACATTCGGAACTGTCGCTGGCGGCCAAATTCGGCACTGATCTCGTCGATGGCGCGGAACTGCTGCAGGCCACCCGCCAGCATTGTGACGCGCTGGGCATCTGCTTCCACGTCGGCAGCCAGGCGATGACGCCGTTCGCTTACGTGCAGGCGCTGGAACGCGTCCGGGCGGCGATTGCCAAGGCTGCGGTCACCGTGGACATCATCGATGTCGGCGGGGGCTTCCCCAGCTCGTATCCGGGCATGGAACCGCCGCCGCTGGAAGATTACTTCGCCCTGATCCACCGCCATTTCGAAGCGCTGCCGATTTCCTATTCGGCTGAACTGTGGGCGGAACCGGGCCGGGCGTTGTGTGCGGAATACAGCAGCCTGATCGTTAAGGTGGAAAAGCGCCGCGGCGACGAACTGTACATCAACGATGGTGCCTATGGTGCGCTGTTCGATGCTGCCCATGTCGCATGGCGTTTCCCGGTGGTCGCTCTGGAAGATGACCTGACCCAGCCGCTGGA
>JBARAF010000184.1:0-9761 GCA_049791695.1 Croceibacterium sp. | reverse complement strand
CCCGGCGGTACATCGGCAGGCGGGTAACATCGACCCCGTCCATCAGGATGCGCCCGCTGTCCGGCCGGACGAGGCCCATGATCGAATAGAAGCACGTGGTCTTGCCCGCGCCATTGGGGCCGAGCAGGCCGAGCACTTCACCCTTGCCCACCGTGAGCGAGATATCGGTCAGCACCGCCCGCTTGTCATAGCTCTTGGCAATGGAAACCACTTCCAGCCCGCCCTGCGGGATGGCCGGGGCGGCATTGGCCGGGGCCGCTGCAGGGGTTGCTTTGGAAAGGGTCGTCATCGTGCCTGATCTAGCATTGTTTTCGGCGGTTTGAAGTGCAGTTGGCAAGATTCGTGCATGAGAACTTTTTTCGTTCACTGCGGCGCCCATCTGAACACAAGGTTACCGAGCTTGCACGCAAGCCCCGCCGGTGAGATAGTCCCGATTCGGAGAGCGAGGGAGAAAAGCCCATGCAAAGGGCCCTGCAGGATATCGTGACGCGTAAAACGCGCGCGGGCCAGAAAGTGGATTGGCGCAGGCGGATGAGCGACCATGTCGCCTATGCCTTGCTGACTTATACTGGTGTCCAGATTTTCGTGACGATGCAGGCGCTGAAGGCCGGCCACGGGTCGATCCTGCCCTATTTCGCGCTGATCGTGCTGGTGGCGGCGATCATTCCCGGCTGCCGCTGGTTTGAAAAACGCTGGGATTCGCTGAGCGATGACGAAGCGCACGATCCGGCACTGGCCCCGGCTTTCCGGCGCGACCGGATGGCGTTGTGGGCTTGCGCCATTGGCTTGCCGCTGGCGCTGACCGCACTGTTCAAGGGCGTGGCCGCCCTGATCTGACCAGAGCTGATCTGTTCTGATGTTCAGGCGGTCGGCGCGGGTTCCACCAGCCGCCGCCGCCATGGGCCCCATTTCAGCCAGCCGACTGCCAGCACGGCGGTGACGCAGTTGGAAAAGGCATAACTCCACCACACGGCATTCACGCCCATCGGGCTGTAAAATGCCATGCCCCAGGCAAAGGGCAGTTGCAGCGCATATTGCATCACCAGTGAAATGGTCATCGCATGGCGGGTGCTACCTGCGCCGCGGAACGCGCCGTTCAGGCACTGCACCGCCGCCATGAAGCCCAGGAACGGGAATACCGCCCAGCCGAAAGTCACCGCTTCGCGCACCGTTTCGGGTTCCCCCGGGGCCAATGCTTCGGCCAGCGGGCCCAGCAGCGGCAGGTGGACCAGCCCGATGGCAGTGAATCCGAGGAACGAAAGCCAGCCCGACAGCCGCGCCGCCTGTTCCGCCCGGTCCATGCGCCCGGCACCGATGTTCTGCCCGACCACCACCGCAGTGGCGATCGACAGGCCGATCATCGGTGCGAACCAGAAAAAGAACGGGCGCGTACCCAGGCCGTATGCGGCCAGGCTGACGGTGCCGAACAAGGCCGCCAGGCTCATCAGCAATAGCGAACCGAAGGTGCGCCCGCCCTGTTCCAGCGAAGCGGGCAGGCCAATGCCCAGCGCGCGCCGCATATGGTGCCAGTCCGGGCGGAAGGCACCGGGGCGCAAGTGGATCATGCTGCGGCCTGCCAGCATATGCCACAGCACCGCTGCGAAAGCGCCGCCCTGCGCCAGCACCGTGGCCAGCGCCGCACCGGCAACACCCAGGCCCTGCCAGGTGCCGACGCCGAAGATCAGCAAAGGATCGAGCGCCACGTTGGCCACCACCGCCCCGATCATCGCCCGCATGGCGAAGCGCACTTCGCCCGCCGATTGCAGCATCGCCTGCAGCGCGAGGAAGGCATACATCGGCACCAGCCCGGCATAGCTGACGAACAGGTAATCCAGGGTCAGGTCCAGCACCGCCGGTTCGACCCCGATCCACCGCAGGGTCACCGGGGCCAGGGCGAAACCGGCGAGAGCGAAGATCACGCCCATGCCAAGCACCATCAGCAGGGTCTGCGCGGCAATCCGGTCTGCCGCATCGCGTTGCCGCGCGCCGATATTCTGCGCCACCAGCACCGCGCCGGCGGTGGACAGGCCCGAACCCAGCGACAGCAGGATGGCGTACAATGGCCCGCTGGCCGCCACGGCGGCAATCGCATCGGAACCGAGGCGGCCGACAAACCAGGCGTTGATCAGCTGGTGCAGGGATTGGGCGAGATTGGCGGCCGTGATCGGCCATGCCACCCGCAGGAGCACGCGCAGCAACGACCCTTCGGTCATCGCCGGTGCCGGCTTCCCCCTGATCGTGGCCCCCTTGTTCGTCACCCGGGGACCGGTAGACCGGCCAGCGCCACTGCGCCAGCCGGTCAGTTCAGGCTAAGGGCTCAGCCCTTGTTCGCTTCGTAGCGTTCGATCGCTTCCAGCGTGATCCGGCGCGCTTCGTCAGCGCCGCCCCAGGTGCCCACACGCACCCACTTGTCCTTTTCCAGGTCCTTGTAGTGGGTGAAGAAGTGTTCAATCTGGCTGAACACGATCTCGGGCAGATCTTCCTTTTCCTTCACATCGGCATAGTACGGGAAAGTGGAATCCACCGGTACGCAGATGAGCTTTTCATCGCCGCCGTGTTCGTCTTCCAGATTCAGCACGGCCACCGGGCGGGCGCGCACGACGCAGCCGGGGATGAACGGGCTGCGGGCCACCACCAGCGCGTCCAGCGGATCGCCATCGGGCGACAGGGTGTGCGGGACGAAGCCGTAATTGGTCGGATAGCGCATCGGCGTGTGCAGGATGCGATCGACGAACAGGGCGCCGGACAATTTGTCGAATTCGTACTTCACCGGTTCGCCGCCAACCGGCACTTCGATGATCACGTTCAGGCTTTCGGGCGGATTATCACCGGTGGGGATGTGTTCGATGCGCATTAAATGTCTCTTCCGCTGAATTATGCCCGGGCTTCGGGCGCTCATCTGCGGCAGCCTTTCCCAGGTTGGTTGTGCTTTGCGGCGCGCCTATCGCAACTGCGAAGGCTTTGCCAATCCGAATTGTGCCAGGTCCGGTTATCAGGCATCCTGATGCTTGAATCATCAAGGGGGGAGCGGCTCGTCACGAAGCCGCCTGCCGGGAAGAGGAGGAAATGCCATGCACGTTGGATTGGCCACGGGTTTCGCCCATCAGCGCGGTGACGATTATGACGATGCCCGGCTGGTGCGCGAAGAGGTTGAAAACCTCGTCTATGCCGAAGAGCTTGGGTTCGATTCAGTGTGGATCACCGAACACCATTTTTCCGACTATTCGGTGTCGAACGATCCGCTCCAGCTGCTGACGTGGATCGCCGCGCGGACCAAGCGGATCAAGCTCGGCACCCAGTGCATCATCGTGCCCTGGCACAACCCCACGCGGCTGGCCGAATATATCATCAACCTAGATATCCTGTCTGGCGGCCGCGCATTGCTGGGCTTTGGCGGGGGCTTGTCGCCCAATGAATTCGCCGGGATGGGGATTGACCAGAACATCAGCCGGAATCTGTATAACGACATCCTGGACGTGCTGATTCCGGCGCTGGAAACCGGCGTGATCGAAGGCGACGGTGCCTTTGGCCACATCCCCCGCACCGAATTGCGCCCACGCCCGATCAAGAGCTTTGAAGGCCGCAAGTTCTGCGGTTCGCTATCAGGCAGTTCGATGTATGCCGCCGCCCGCCACGGGTTTGGCAACATGGTGCTGATGATCCCGCAGCGCGGGCAGGAAACCCCGCCGGACAAATATGCGCAGGTGTGGCAGGAAGTGCACGGGCCCGGCACCATGCCGCCGCCGCCGATGCTGTCGGGCAATTTCTACATCCACGAAGATGGGGATTTCGCACAGGCCCAGGGGCAGATGTACCTGGCCAACACCATGCGCGCGGCAGTGAAGAACTATTCGCTGTCCAAGCCCGGCACTTTCGCGAACGTGAAGGGGTACGAGCATTACGAGAACATGATGCTCCATTCGCCGGAGCAGATTGACGCCTATTGCGAAAACTTCAGCAAGGGCGCGATCACCGGCACCCCGCAGATGATCCTCGACCGGTTGTGGGAACTGAAGGGCATCTACCAGCCGCAGGGCTTCTTCCCGCACCTTTATTTCGGCGGGATGCCGCAGGACGATGCGCTGCGTTCAATGCGCCTGTTCGCGGAAACGGTGCTGCCGGAAGTGCAGAGCTGGGAAGCCGAAACCTCGATCGACGACCGCTTCCTGGAAGCGGCGGAATAAACCCGGCCAAATCCCCCTCCTCCGTGGAGGAGGGGGAAGCGCTTACCCTGCCTTGGGTGCCCCGGCCGGGATCGGCCCGGTCTTCGGTGCCAACAGCAGGTCCAGCCCGGTTTCCGTATCGCCCTGCCGTTCCAGCCAGGGGTAGCGCAGGCCGCCCTTGTACGGGATGGTCACCGTGGAATAGACGGTGCCGCGCTTGATCAGCAGTTGCACCGGATCGCCATCCTTGGCCGCCGTCACTGCGCGCTTGATGCGGTCGGCGGTGAATTCCGCGCCATTGACCGCGACCACCTGCGCGCCGTTGACCACCCCGGCGTTGAAAGCCGGGCTGTCCCACATCACCGATGTCACCTTGCCGGCCTTGTCCAGGCCAAGGCCCAGCGAATAACCGAGGCTGATCGCGCCGCTCTGGGCGAAGCGCAGCTTGTCATAGGGATTGGGCTCGTCCTTCCAGACCAGCTTGTAACCGCCCATTTCCAGCCCGCGCACCGGTGCCGGTTGGCCGGGGGTGCGCATTTTTTCGTTGAGGAACTTTGCCCAGTCGTAAGGATAGACGCCGTTCAGCGTCGCCACGATGTCCTCGAATTCGTAAGTCAGCTGGCCCCAGTCGCCATCGTTCACGCCGAAGAACGCGCGCGAGAAATCGTCGATCGACTTCTGGCCGCCGGTCCCGGCGCGGATGATCTGGTCGGCTTCGATCCAGATCAGCATCCCTTCGCTGTAATAGTCCTCGCCCCGGCTGATGGTCTGGTACGGGATCGCACGGCGGCCATTGGTGATCGGATCGTGGGTGGTGTCTTCCACGCTGCGCCAGGCGCGGCCGGGCAGCTCGGAATAGGCTCCGGCGGACCCGGCCAGGGCGCCCAGCACCACGTCCTTCGGCTGCAGGCCGCTGCGGGCTGCCAGGATCCAGCCCCAGAATTGGGTCTGCCCTTCGTACATCCACAGCAGGTTGTCCTGCATCGGCTGGCGGTAATCCGGCGTCCACAGCTTCGCCGGGCGGCGGTACTTGCCGTTCCAGCTGTGGGCGAATTCGTGAGGGATGACGTTGCGATCATGCGCCATCTTTTCCCAGTCGGTCAGGGTGTCCGGATCGTACTGGTTTTCGCTCGACCGCTGGTGTTCCAGGCCGATGCCACCCATCCGGTCGGTCATCGCCAGCAGGAAATTGTAATGGTCGAAATGGCGCGCCCCGAAAGCGACCAGCGCTTCGTCCACCATCTTGCGGAAGAATTCGAGGTTCTCCGGCTTCAGTTCCAGCTGGCCGGGCTCGTCGGCCACGGTATCAAGCTTCACATCATGGCCCAGGTCCCAGCTGCGTGCATACTTGCCGGCGAAGATCGGCGAATCGACCAGGGTTTCATAGTCGACCACGTCCCAGGTGACCTTGTTGCCCTGCAGCTTCAGCCCGTCGAGCGCGGTGTAGACAGTCCAGCCTTGCGGGAAGGTCACGGTCGGCTTGACCATGATCCGGCGGACATAATGCCCCGCCGGGTACAGGCTCACCTTTTCCCACTGCAGGTTGAGCATTTCCTGCGTCATCGTGATGCGCCCTTCACTGGTTTGCAGCGGGCTGGTGTGGATGAAGCTGGCTTCCACCGCCCTGGCCCCGGCGGGCAGGGTCACGTGGAAGGCACTGGTCTCCACCGGGTCGCGGGTCCAGGCAACTTCCTTGCCGTTCACGCGGAAATGGATGTCGGCAATCAGGTTGATCGTGCCGCGCGGGCCGTGGTTGCCGGGCAGCCATTCGGGCAGTTGCAGAATCAGCGTGGTTGCGCCCTGCGGCACCGGCACCACCTGCTTCACGCGATAGATCCCGCGGGTAATGTCCGTCGCATCGATATCCAGCGCGATCGTGCCGGGGAAGGCAACGTCCTGCGCATCGGGAATCGACAGAGCGATTGCCACAGCCACCGGGGCGGTCTTGGGCACTTGCGCCAGCGCGGGGGAAGCAAGGACCAGGGCCAGGGCGGACAGGGGGGCGGCCAAGGAGGCGGACAGGGAGGCGGAAAGCGGCGCGACGCCAAGCAGGTTTCTCATGACACCAGATTGGCGGACCATTTCCAGCCATGCAAGGCGCACGATGCGTCCCTTTTGCGATTTTTCCGCAACGGGGCTAAGCGCGCAGCCGTATGGCCAAGATCGAAACCCCGCGCCCCATCCGTGGCACCCAGGACATTTTCGGCGCGGAGGCGGATGCTTTCGCCTTCGTGGTGGAGACCTTTGAACGGGTCCGCAAACTGTACCGTTTCCGCCGGGTGGAAATGCCGGTGTTCGAAAAGACCGAGGTGTTTTCCCGTTCGCTGGGCGAAACGACCGACGTGGTCAGCAAGGAAATGTATTCCTTCCTCGACCGCGGCGACGAATCGCTGACCCTGCGGCCGGAATTCACCGCTGGCATCGCCCGCGCCTATATTACCGACGGCTGGCAGCAGCATGCGCCGCTGAAGGTGGCCACCCACGGCCCGCTGTTCCGGTACGAACGCCCGCAGAAGGGCCGGTATCGCCAGTTCCACCAGATCGACGCCGAAGTGATCGGCGCGGCCGAACCGCAGGCCGATGTGGAACTGCTGGTGATGGCCGACCAGTTGCTGAAGGAACTGGGCGTGGCGGATGGCGTGACGCTGCAACTCAACACCCTGGGCGATGCGCCCAGCCGCGATGCTTGGCGCAATGCGCTGGTCGAATACTTCCGCGCCCATGCGGCCGACTTGTCGGAAGATTCGCAGGAACGGCTGGAAAAGAACCCGCTGCGGATTCTCGACAGCAAGGACCCGCGCGACAAACCGTTCACTGCCGATGCCCCGAAGATCGACGATTACCTGGGGGCCGAAGCGACCGATTTCTTCGCTGCCGTCACCAGCGGGCTGGATGCGGCAGGCGTGGCCTGGACGCGCAACCCGGCGCTGGTGCGCGGGCTGGATTATTATCGCCACACCGCGTTCGAATTCGTCACGGACCGGCTGGGCGCGCAGGGTACCGTGCTCGGTGGCGGCCGCTATGACGGGCTGATGGAATCGCTAGGCGGGCAGCACACGCCCGCAGTCGGCTGGGCCGCCGGGATCGAGCGGCTGGCGATGCTGGTGGGGGACAAGGTTCCGCAGCAACGCTTTGATGTCGCGATCATCCCGATGGGTGATGCCGCCCTGGGCGAAGCCAACAGGATCGCCCGCTTGCTGCGCGACCAATGGAACAATGTCGAAATCTACGCCTCCGGCAAGATGAAGAAGCGGATGAGCAAAGCCAATGATGGCGGTGCGCTGCTGGCCGTGCTGATCGGTGATGATGAACTGGCGGCGGGCGAAGTGACGGTGAAAGACCTGCATGGCGGGGAGCAGATGCGGATGAAGCCGGACGATCTGCCTGACGCCGTGTCGCAGGCGCAGAACGCGGCCTGGTTGCGCAGTGCCGAATCCGAAAACTTCACCTTCCCTGAAGGTTTCTTCGACGAAGATTCGGCGGGCACCGATACCGAATGACTATCCCCGACGACCGTCTGGCTCAGATCGCGCACCGTTTTGCCGAACTGGAAGCGCGGCTCGCCTCCGGCCAGCTGGAAGGCGAAGCGTTCGTGCAGGCCAGCCGCGACTATTCCGAGCTGGAGCCGGTCGCGCGGGCCGTGGCCGAAGTGCGCGAAATGCGCGCCGAACTGGCTGAGTTGCGGGCAATGGACGATCCCGAAATGCGCGAGCTGGCGGAAGAGGAAATCGCCCGCCTGAAAGAAGCGCTGCCCGCAGCGGAACACCGGCTGGCCCTGGCCATGCTGCCGCGCGATGCGGCGGACGAACGCCCGGCGATGCTGGAAATCCGCGCCGGGACCGGCGGCGATGAGGCCGCCCTGTTCGCCGGTGACCTGTACCGGATGTACGAACGCTATGCCGCGGAACAGGGCTGGCGGATCGAGCCGATCAGCGTGAACCCCAGCGACGTCGGCGGGTTCAAGGAAGTGGTCGCCAACATTGCCGGCAATGGCGTGTTCGCGAAGCTGAAGTTCGAAAGCGGCGTCCACCGGGTCCAGCGGGTGCCCGTCACCGAAAGCGGCGGCCGCATCCACACCAGCGCCGCCACCGTGGCCGTGCTGCCGGAACCGACCGAAGTCGATGTCCATATCGAGGACAAGGACCTCAGGATCGACATCTACCGTTCCAGCGGCGCAGGCGGCCAGCACGTCAACACCACGGACAGCGCCGTGCGCATCACCCACTTGCCCACCGGGCTGGTGGTGATCTGCCAGGACGAACGCAGCCAGCACAAGAACAAGGCCAAGGCGATGCAGGTGCTGCGCGCCCGCCTGTATGAAAAGATGCGCGAAGAAGCCCACGGTGCAGAGGCGGAAGCACGCAAGGCAATGGTCGGCAGCGGCGACCGGTCCGAACGCATCCGCACCTACAATTTCCCGCAAGGCCGGGTGACCGACCACCGCATCGGCCTGACCCTGCACAAGCTGGGCGAAGTGCTGGAAGGCCCCGGCCTGGCCGAACTGGTCGATGCGCTGCGTGCAGAGGACCAAGCCAAGCGCCTTACGGCGATGGGCGAGTAATGTGACTAACGCAGAGGCCCTGCGCGCCGCTGCGGATCGGCTGGCGGCCGTTTCGGATACGGCGCGGCTGGATGCGGAACTGTTGCTGGCCCATGCCCTTGGCTGCAGCCGGTCCGAGCTGTTGTTGCGGTATATGCAGCAACCGGTGCCCGCCGCTTACATCGCGCTGGTGGAACGGCGGCTGGCGCATGAACCGGTGGCCTATATCACCGGCGTGCAGGAGTTTTTCGGCCGCCCCTTTGCCGTCGCGCCCGGGGTGCTGATCCCGCGTGCGGACAGCGAAACGGTGGTTGAAGCTGCCTTGGCCGCTTGTCCTGTACCGACCTCAGTTCCGGCGCGGGTGCTCGATTGCGGGGTGGGGCCGGGTACCTTGCTGCTGACTGTGCTGGCCGAGTGCCCTGCCGCCCATGGTGTGGGGATTGACCGGTCAGGCGAGGCGCTGGCGATCGCCGCTAGCAATGCGCAGGCTCTTGGCCTGGCGGATCGGGCCAACCTGCGCCAGCGTGACTGGACGGTGCCCGATTGGCTGGATGGGCTGGGCTTGTTCGACCTGGTGCTGGCCAATCCGCCTTACGTGGAACAGGCGGCGGAACTGGACCCGCAAGTCAGCCAGTGGGAACCGGCGGGTGCACTGTTCGCCGGCGCGGACGGGCTGGACGATTATCGCCTTCTGGTTCCGCAACTGCCCGCATTGCTGGCACCGGGCGGGATGGCGGTGCTGGAAATCGGGGCCACGCAAGGTCCGGCAGTTTCGGCGCTGGCGCAGGCCCAGGGGCTGACCGTAGCCCTGCACCGCGACCTCGGCGGGCGCCCCCGCGCGCTGGTCGTACGATTTTGACTTGGCAAAGCATTGGGGAGTAGCTACCTCAATGGAAGGCTAGAGGTAGGCAAGGCGACGCGCCGGCACCAGGCTACTACTCCATCATTTGCGTTTCATGCGGCGGAATTGGCCGTTTATGCAGATGGGGAACCACGGCAGGCATGACCGCCCCGTGGTTGAGGGGGCGATGCGACCGGCGAGATCCGGTCACCAGACA
>JBARAF010000183.1:0-4185 GCA_049791695.1 Croceibacterium sp. | reverse complement strand
GGCGGGCCGAACCGGATCGGGCAGGGGATCGAATTCGATTACTGCTGCGTCCACGCCTGCTTCGCCCTGGCGGATGCCGGGTATGAAACGATTATGGTCAACTGCAACCCGGAAACGGTTTCGACCGACTATGACACGTCCGACCGGCTCTATTTCGAACCGTTGACGGCGGAAGACGTGCTGGAAATCCTGCGCATCGAAATGACCAACGGTACGCTGCATGGCGTGATCGTGCAGTTTGGCGGACAGACCCCGCTGAAACTGGCAGGGGCGCTGGAAGCTGCCGGCATCCCCATCCTGGGCACCAGCCCGGACGCGATCGACCTGGCCGAAGACCGCGAACGTTTTGCCAAGCTGGTGGACAAGCTGGGCCTGAAGCAGCCGGAAAACGGCATTGCCCGCAGCCGCGATGAAGCGGCCGCCGTGGCCGCGCGCATCGGCTATCCGGTGCTGCTGCGCCCCAGTTACGTGCTGGGTGGCCGGGCCATGGAAATCGTCGATTCTGAAGCCCAGCTGGACAATTACATCGCTACGGCGGTTAACGTGTCGGGCGACAGCCCGGTCCTGATCGACCAGTATTTGCGCGATGCGATCGAATGTGACGTGGACGCGCTGTGCGATGGCGACGAAGTACGCATCGCGGGCGTGATGCAGCACATCGAAGAAGCCGGCGTCCATTCGGGCGACAGCGCCTGCACCCTGCCGCCGTACAGCCTGCCGCCGGAAGTGGTGGCGGAAATGGAACGGCAAGCGGAAGCCCTGGCCATGGCCCTGGGCGTGCGCGGCCTGATGAACGTGCAGTTCGCAGTCAAGGATGGCACGGTCTACCTGATTGAAGTGAACCCCCGCGCCAGCCGGACGGTACCGTTCGTTGCCAAGGCCATCGGCCAGCCGGTGGCCAAGATCGCTGCGCGGGTGATGGCGGGCGAAAAGCTGTCCACGTTCCCGCAGTTCAAGCGTGACCTGCCGTACATGGCGGTGAAGGAAGCAGTGTTCCCGTTCGCCCGCTTCCCCGGGTCCGATCCGGTGCTGTCGCCGGAAATGAAGAGCACCGGCGAAGTGATGGGGATCGATCGGGATTTCCCGACCGCCTTCATCAAGTCGCAACTGGGCGAAGGTACTCGCCTGCCGGAAAGCGGCACCTTGTTCGTTTCCGTCAAGGACAGCGACAAGCCGCAGATCCTGGTCGCGGTGAAGCAACTGGTGGCCAAAGGATTCAAGGTGGTCGCTACCGGCGGCACCCAGACCTATCTGGCCGAAGCCGGGGTCCCGGTAGAACGGGTCAACAAGGTGGCCGAAGGGCGGCCGCATATCGTTGACCGGATCAGCGACGGTGACATTGCGCTGGTGTTCAACACCACCGAAGGTTGGCAGAGCCACAAGGACAGCCAATCCATTCGTGCATCGGCGGTAATGTCCAAGGTTCCGTATTACACCACGGCGGCCGCATCGGCGGCGGTGGCGCAAGCGATCGTGTCGGTGGACCCGGCCAAGCTTGAAGTACGGTCGTTGCAGGACTATTATAGCTGATCATCTGCTCCTCCCCCAAATTGCGGAAGAAGCGCGTCTGCCCTCGCGGGCAGGGTACGGTTCCCTTTGCCGGGAACCACGAAAAGAGACAGGGTTGGTAATGGAAAGAGTGCCGATGCTGGCAGAAGGCTTTGAAAAGCTGACTGCCGATCTCAAGGCCCTTCGGGAAGAACGCCCCCGGATCGTCGACGCCATTGAAGAAGCGCGTGCCCATGGCGACCTGTCTGAAAATGCCGAATACCACGCTGCCAAGGAACGGCAGGGCCAGGTCGAAGCGCAAATTGGTGACATCGAGGACCGCGTAAGCCGGGCCCAGATCATCGATCCCGCGAGCCTGAGCGGCGACCGCGTGGTGTTTGGCGCAACCGTGACCGTGCTGGATGATGAAGACAAGCCGCAGCGCTATCAGATCGTCGGCCAGACCGAAGCTGACGCCAAGAAGGGCCGCATTTCGTATGACAGCCCGCTTGGCCGCGCGCTGATCACCCGCCAGGTGGGTGATGAAATCGAAGTGACCGTGCCGAGTGGTGAGCGGTTCTACGTGATCGAGAAGATCGAATTCATCTGATTGGGGCGGGGCGTGGCGCTTGCCGCCATGTCCCGGCCGGCCGCCCTTGCGCAGGCCATGATCAGGAATTCAGACTGAAATTGCACCGGACAGCCCGCCCAGCCTGATTGCTGGGCGGCTCGCGGTGCTAATTGTCGTTTGATATCGGTTGCCGTCAGTGCGGCAGTTCCGGTTCCATCAGGCGGTGCAGGTGGACGATGACGTACTTCATTTCCGCATCGTCCACCGTGCGCTGGGCGCTGCTGCGCCACGCTTCTTCAGCAGAGGCATAATCGGCGAACACGCCCACGATATCGAGGGCGGTCAGGTCCTGGAATTCAATCCCCTGGGGATCGGTCACCCGGCCACCCATCACCAGGTGGAGGAGCTGCTTCGCCATCATTCAAGCCTTTCGGAAATTTCGAACCCGAAAGTCTCATACGAAATTAAGCGCCTGCTGCAACTGCGAAGCTTTACCCGATGCGGCGTAATGCCCGGGTAATCGCCTTTCCGGCGAGGTGCGAGGCAGTGCGCGCACTGTCGCTGGCCTTGCCTGCCTGGCGCGAAGCTCCACGCCGCAGGCCGCGGGCCGTATCACCCAGCGTGCCTTCCAGATCGTGCAGCCGATCCGCACCTGTACGCTTGGCTTCACCGGCAGCGCTCAATGCCTGCTGGGCATAGGCCATCGCCAGTTCCGCGCCGACTGCGGCCAGTCCCGCCGCACGGGTGCCGGCCTTGCTGGCGGCGCGCCGGGTGGGCGAACGCTTGAACAGGGTGCTGACGAGCACGCCCAGCGCCAGGCCACCGGCCACCGTGGCGACAGGGTGGTCCTTGGCGAACCGGGTGAAGCCATCCTTGGCCTCGATTGCCCGCTCGCCGATCCGGCTGGCCAGGTCTTCGGCGCGCGAGGCAAGGCGCGCTTCTCCGGCGGCAATCTTGTCCTGCATCTGGGTGCGCTTGGCGTCTGTCATGGCTACTCTCCGGTGGTAGGGATCAGTCGTTTTCGCAACGATCCGGGTCGTCCGCTTGTTCCCCTGTTTCGCCTTGCAGAACGGTGAACAGGTCGCAGGCCGCGTCCACAATGTGGTCGCGGAATACCCACAGGCCGGCAAGAGAGGCCGCAATGGCCGCGCCCACCGCCAAGCCGCCCTTGTTGTTCAGGGCCATGTCGGTGGCTTCGTCTGCCATGTCAGCCATGGCTTCGGTCGCCCGATCAATAATCCGCCCGCCAATGCTGCGTTCGGCCAGGTCCGCCCGGACGGCCGTGATATTGGCATCGAGCAGGCGACGGGCGGAATCGCGCAAGGCCCGATCCGCCTCCATCTGTTGGCGCAGCCCCATCATGCCGCGTCCTCCGTATTGCTGAAGGCCTGCATCAGGCTGTTCCAGCGCCGCTGCGCTGCCCGCAACAGCAGGAAGGCGACCAACCCCAGCGCCAGGACCACGATCACACTGGCGATCCACGGGCCAACCAGCTGGGCCAGCGAGATGATCAGACCGACCGTCAGACCCAGCAGGGTCATCAAAGCAAACAGCGCCCCGGCAATGACATAGACCAACGCCGACTTGCCCCGGTCGACCACGTGCAAGGCA
This sequence comes from Croceibacterium sp., assembly GCA_049791695.1. GTDB lineage: Bacteria > Pseudomonadota > Alphaproteobacteria > Sphingomonadales > Sphingomonadaceae > Croceibacterium_C. Next base: position 515 of record JBARAF010000183.1, on the reverse strand, counting down.
CGCGATTTCTGGTAGGCGACCTCGGCTTCCAGATAAGTCCGGCCATCACTGAACAGGGCCTCGACATCGTCCACCAGCGAGCGGCGCGGCCGATCTGCGGCGGACGGCGAGGGGCCGCCCCGGTCATCCGGAGCAGCCCCATATTCTTCAGGTGCTGCCACCACTGGGCCTTACTTGCGGCTGAAGATGCGCGCGAACAGGAAGCCGGCCAGCGCGGCCAGGCCGACGGCAGCTGCCGGGCTCTTGCGCACCAGTTCCCGGGCATCGTCGCCCAGCTCCTCAACGCTCTTGTTCTCCAGCTTACCGGAAAATTCTTCCAGCGACTGAGAAGCCGTGCGGGCATAATCGCCGTACTTTGCGCCCAGCTTTTCGTCGATGGTGGCGGCATTGTCGGCCACCACGCGGCTCAGGCCGGAAATGGCCTCGCTCGCCTTGGCCTTGCCGGTATAGGCAAGTTCGGCTGCCTTGGTCTTGGCTTCCGCGCTCCAGTCATCGCCCTTGGTACGGGCCTGTTC
>JBARAF010000182.1:0-6677 GCA_049791695.1 Croceibacterium sp. | reverse complement strand
GGTGCCCTGCGGGGTGGCGCAGGCGGCCAGTGGGAGAAGCAGGGCAGGGAGGAGGGCGAGCCTCATTTGCGCGCCGCTGACGGATAGTGGCGGGACAGCCGGATGAACTGCCCCGCCAGTCATCGATCAGAAGTTCCGCTTCACGCTGACCATGATCTCGCGCGGGCGACCCGGCTGACCATAGGCGTTGCCGGACTGGCTCACGCGGTCGTACTTGTTCTGATAATAGAACTCGTCGAGCAGGTTGGTGGCGGCGAGGGCCAGCTCCCAATTCTCGTCTGCGCTGCGATAGGTGATGCGGGCATTCAGCAGGCCGCGCGATTCCACTTCACCCAGCAGGAAGCCCGGGATGTTGTTGGGAATGTTGCTTTCCATCTTCGACTGCCAGATCCAGTCGAGCCGCGGGGTCAGCGAACCGGCGCCGCCCAGCGGGATTTCGTACTGCGCGCCGAGCGAGTATTTGTATTTCGGCACGAAGGGAGCGCTGGTGACGCCCGGTACGATGCTGCTGCCGGCGATGCCCGTCTTGAACTGGAAATCGACGATGCTGAACGAACCGTCGATGCTCAGCCCGTCAACCGGCCGTGCGTCGAATTCGACTTCCACGCCTTCGATTTCTGCGTCGCCGATATTGCGGGTGGCCGAACAGAACGGGAAGCCGACGGGGCTGATGTCCGGGCACGAGCTGACCTGGCCCTGATAATCCGAATAGTCGGTGTGATAGGCCGCCAGGTTCAGGCGCAAGCCGCGGTCGAACAGCATCGACTTGAGGCCGACTTCATAGCTGGTGGCTTTTTCCTGCTGGTACGGCACGGCCTGCATTGCCAGGTACGGCCGGGGGTTGACCCCGCCACCCTTGAAGCCGGTCGCCACCTGGCCGTAAAAGCGGATATCGGGCACGATTTCGTAATCCACCGCGATACGCCAGTCGAGGTTGTTCCCCTTGAACGTCCGGCTCAGCCCATCCAGCGATGCGACGCGTGGATCGGTCGGAACGCCCGGCAGCGGGCTCGTGCGGCTGAAGACGTAGGTCTTCTTTTCGTCGGTGTAGCGCAGGCCGCCAGTGATGTTGAAGCTGTCGGTGACGCGCAGCACGCCGTGCATGAACGCGGACACGGACGTCTGCTTGAACGGATCATTGGGCACGAAATCGAGCGCCGCGGCGCCAACATGCACGCGTCCGCCCAGCTCGCTGTCGCCCTTGTAGTAATAACCACCCACTGTCAGGTCGAGCATATCGGCCAGAGTGGCTGACAGGCGCAGTTCCTGGGTGAACTGGTCATGCCCGAAGGTGCTGAAGTTGTTCGAGAGGTTCTCAGGCGAATTCTCGCCGTCCCACGCGCTCTGGCCATCGGCGTGACGGAATGCAGTAATGGACGTCAGCGACAGGAGGTCGTTGAGTTCGATTTCCAGCGTGTTGGAAACGCCCCAGCTGTCGAGGTAGCTGATGGCCGGCAGCGTGTACTGTTCCGCCTGGCCCGGATAGCCGGTGTAGGTGGCGTAGTTGGTATATTCTTCCGGGCCGGTCACGTAGTTGTTGCCGCCGAACGTCGCGAGGGAAATTGCCTTGGCGGGCGATGCTTCCGATCGATCGTGCGTGATGTCGAAGATGGTGTTGTTTTCGATGCGGTCGTTGACGATCCAGCGCAGTGCTGCACGGCCAGCCATGACCTTCTGCCCACCTTCGGTGCCAATCACGCAATCTTCGGACGACGTTGCAAAGCTGCCGCCCGGTGCATTGCGGCCGGTGGCGCACTGGTAATCCAGCCGTTTCAGGAAGCCGTCGACATGGCGGCCAACGCCGGTCAGGCGCAGGTAAAGCCGGTCGGGCACCAGGGTGACATTGGTCGCCGCTTTCAGGCCGAGCCGGTTGAACGAACCGCCTGTCACTTCAACGTAAGCGTCCGCATCATCGTTCGGGCGGCGGGAGAACAGCTTGATCGAGCCGCCGATGCTGTTCTTGCCAGCCAGCGTCCCTTGCGGACCGCGCAGGATTTCCACCCGTTCAAGGTCCACCAGGTCAAACGCGGTGCCAAAGGAGATGCCGTAATAGACATCATCAATGTACACGCCGACGCCGGGTTCGTTGGGGAACTGGAAATCGGACGCGCCGATGCCGCGAATGTTTACCGCGGCGGTCTGCGCGCCGCCGCCCTGGCCGCCAGCCGTGAACTGGACGCTGGGCGCACGCTGGGCCAACTGTTCCACATTGTTCTGGCTGCGCGCTTCCATCATGGCTGCATCGACAGCGGTGATGGCCAGCGGAGTGTCCTGAATGCTCTGCCCGCGGAACTGGGCAGTCACCACGATGTCAGAGATGCCCGTGGCATCCGTTTCTGCGGCTTCCTGCGCATAGGCAACGGAAGTGGAAATAAGTGCTGCGGCGATGGCGGAGGTGGCGATGCCACTGCGGACGAACACAGGCGGAAGCCGTCTGGACACAGGAATTCTCCCAAGGTTGATTGCTCGACACTAACGGTCGTTACGATCAGTCCTATTCTAACGGGCGTTAATATTGCAAGCCCTGAAAAAGACGAGCCGGCAATTTTTCTCCGGTGTTGAAATAGTGCACCGCCCCTGGTCCTGGCCGCGCGGTGGGAGCAGTCAGATCCCGCCGCGCGTGAAGTCCCAGCCCATGTCGGCAAGGCCTGCACACAAGTCATCGACGCAAGTTGCCAGCTGCCCGGCATCGGTCGAACGGATCACGAAGTTCGCGCCCGTGCGGCCATCGCGGAAGAAGGGGTAGCTGCCGATCTGGCAGCCTTGGTGGGCCTTCTCCATTTCGCGCAGCAGGTCGGCCACTTCGCTTTCCCTGATCCAGCCACCAACCGTTTCGGCCAGCAGAGGGGCGCCGCCTTCCAGCGTGCCGGTCAGCGCGTCCAGCATCTGTGCGGTGATGGCGGGGACGCCGGCCATCACATGGATATTGCCGATCTTGATGCCCGGCGCGCCGGACATGCGGTTGGGAATCAAATCTGCGCCCTGCGGCACCCGTGCCATCCGCAGCCGGGCATCGTTCAGCCCGCCGCGGGTGGTGTAGTATTCTTCCAGGATCGCCCGCGCCTGCGGGTGGATGACCACCGGCACGCCCAGCGCCGCGGCAATGGCGTCCACCGTGATATCATCATGGGTCGGGCCGATGCCGCCGGTGGTGAACAGGTAATCGTACGCTTCGCGCAAGGCGTTCACCGCATCGACGATCCGCCCTTCCACATCGGGCACCACCCGCACTTCGGACAGGCGGATGCCCTGCACCTGCAACCAGCTCGCCACCTGGGCAATGTTCTTGTCATGCGTGCGGCCTGACAGGATTTCGTCCCCGATCACGATCAGGGCGGCGGTGAAAATGCGGTCGGTTGTTGCCATCCGCGCGGGATAGGGCAGCGGGCAGCGGATTGCCAGCCGGGCAACCGCGTGGCACCCCTGCCGCATGACCATCGTTGCCGCACATCGATACCGCCAGGGGCAGGTGATCGAGGAAGACCTTGTTGCCATCAGCAGCCACCCGGGGCCGGGTGAATTCGACTGGGTCGGGCTGGTTGAACCGACCGCCGTGGAAATGGAATGGGTCCGGGTCCGTTACAACCTGCACCCGCTGGCGATCGAGGATGCGCTGACCCAGCGCCACGCGCCGAAAGCGGAAGCCTATGGCGAACAGCTGTTCGTCATCGCGCGCACGGCGGCAAAGGGGGATGGCGACACCATCCTGTATGGCCAAACGGCGATTTTCCTCGGCAAGAACTTCATCGTCACCGTGCGGCTGGGCAGCACCCGCGCCCACCTGGAACTGCGCGCCCAGCTGGAAGCGAACCACGAACGGCTGGCCGAAGGGCCGGATTTCGTCCTCTACGGCCTGCTCGATTTCATCGTTGGCGGGTACGAACCCTTGCTCGACCGGATGGAGGGCGTCGTGGCGGAACTCGAGGAAGGGGCCATCGGCGCATTCCCGGATCAGGCGCGCATCCGCCGGATCTTCCGCCTGCGTCGCCTGCTGCGCCAGTATGAAGGCGTGGCCGGGCGGATGGAGGAAGTGGCGGCCAAGCTTTCTCAGGTGGAACAGCCGGCGATCGATCCCAAGGCGCGGATTTATTTCCGCGATGTGTATGATCATGTCCGCCGCACCACCACGCGGGTGCGCGGGCAGATCGATACCCTGGCCAGCATCCTGGAAGTGGCCGGCCTGCTGGAACAGAGCCGACAGGGCGCGATCACCCGACAACTGGCCGCATGGGCGGCAATCCTCGGCGTGGCGACCGTGGTGGTGGGGATTTACGGCATGAATTTCGACTACATGCCGGAACTGCGCCACAGGTGGGGCTATCCGCTGGTACTGGCCGGGATAGCGACGATTTGCGGCGGCCTGTTCTGGCGGTTCCGCCGGATCGGGTGGCTGTAACACCCCTTCCATCCCAAGGGGGACGGAGCGCGTATTGAAAAAGGGGAGCGTTTCCGCTCCCCTTCAAACTCAGCCCTTCACGAACATCGAACGGTCCGGCGCGTCGTGGTAATCGTGGGGGGCATCGCTATCGCCTGCCCCCGCCAGGATTGCCTTGGCCGCCTGCACGGTGTTGGCCATCAGGCACGAAATGGTCATCGGCCCCACGCCGCCCGGCACCGGGGTGACGGCCTTGGCGTGCTGCACTTCGTCATAGGCGACGTCGCCGACCAGCTTTTCCTTGCCGTCTTCACCCATGATGCGGGTGATGCCGACGTCGATGATCACGGCGCCCGGCTTGACCCAGGAACCCTTGACCAGACCCGGCGCGCCGGCAGCGGCCACGATCACGTCGGCCTTGCGGCAGATGTCGGGCAGGTCGGCGGTGTGGATGTGGGTGACGGTGACGGTCGCTTCGGCGTCCAGCAGCAGGTTGGCCACCGGCTTGCCGACGATGTTGGACTTGCCGATCACCACGGCGTCCTTGCCCGTCAGGTCGGGGATCACGGTGTGGATCAGCATCATGATGCCGAGCGGGGTGCAGGGCACGATGCCGCCGGTACCGGTGGAAAGGCGGCCGACATTGACCGGGTGGAACCCGTCCACGTCCTTGTCCGGCGTGATCGAACGCAGCACCAGGCGGGTGTCGATATGCGCGGGCAGCGGCACCTGGCACAGGATGCCATGCACGGTCGGATCGTTGTTCAGCTGTTCCACCAGCGCCAGCAGGTCTGCCTGGCTGGTATCGGCCGGCAGGCGGTGTTCGGTGCTGATGATGCCGACCTTTTCGCAGGCCTTGATCTTGCGGCGGACATAGACTTCGCTGGCGCCGTCATCGCCGACCAGGATCACGGTCAGGCCGGGGCGGGGCAGGCCCGCTGCCACCATTTCATCAACCTGCGCCTTGGTCTTTTCATCCAGGTCCCGGGCAACTTTGCGCCCGTCGATCACGTCAGCCATTTCCATGTCCTTCATGCAGTGACGGGCGCCACCGGGGCGCCCGTCATGCGTTGTACCAGTCAGCGAAGCTCAGCCGTGCTTCGCGTCGTACTTGTTGATCCATTCGGCAGAAGCGGTCAGCGCGCCGAACGGGTAGAGGTGCAGGCGCACCCGGCCGTGGTCGGAACCCAGCTTCTTCGCCAGCGAATCCACCAGCTTGTCCGGACCGGCGCTGCCGATCAGGTTGGTGAGGCTGATGCCGTACTTCTTCATCACGTTGGCAGAAGCGCCAACGCCGCAGCGCTTGGCAAAGCCGAGCAGGCGCTTGATGCCTGCCGGGCCGGGGACGCCCAGGCGCACCGGCACATCGATGTTGCGCTTGCGCATTTCGCCGACCCATTCGACGATCGCGTCATCGTCAAACGCGAACTGGGTGACGACCAGCGGGGTCATGCCGCGGGCGCGGATTGCGGCCAGCTTGCGTTCCATCCAGTCCCACAGTTCGGCGGGGGTGTTGTTCGGGTGGCCTTCCGGGTGTCCGCCGATGCCGACGATCTTGATCCCGTGCTTTTCCAGCAGGCCGGTTTCGATGATGTCGAGCGACGTGGCATAGGGGCCTTCCGGCTCCGGCGGATCGCCTGCGATGATGAAGACGCGCTTGGTGCCGGCCTTCTGGGTGATTTCGCCCAGGTACCAATCGAGCTGTTCAGCCGATTCGATGCGGCGGGCGGACAAGTGGACGATCGGTTCAAAGCCCAGTTCGCGCACCAGCACGGTGGCTTCCACGCGCTGTTCCAGGGTTTCACCGGGCAGGAAGGTCACGGCAACCTGGGTGCCCGGGCGGATCAGCGGGGCAGCTTCACGCAGGCCTTCGGTTTCCTTCGCCGTCATTTCCAGCGAATAGCCATCGACCATGTTGGCCGGCGCGTTTTCCCAATCGGGATGGATGGCGGCATAGGACATCGAATCTGCTCCTCTCACGCAATTGTTCGCGCGCGCCATAGGCCCATCGCGCGGTTTCACAAAGTATCTAGCGCAGGCTCGTTTCTTCGTATAGACGAAAATTTCATACCTGCGAATTTACAGCCGGCATCAAGTCCGGTTATCACGAGAGGGCGATGCTGCTTTTCCTGCCGGGCCTGATTTGCGACGCGCGCACCTATGGGTCGCAGCTGGCGGCCTTCCCGGATTCGCGCGCAATCAACACCTATGGCCTGGCCGATTCGCTGCCGGCGATGGCGCAGGTGGTGCTGGACCAGGCTCCCGAAAGCTTTGACCTGTTCGGCCATTCGATGGGTGGCCG
>JBARAF010000181.1:0-12711 GCA_049791695.1 Croceibacterium sp. | reverse complement strand
GCCCAATCCCTAGCTGCCCCGTGGGTGGGCGGAGCGATAGGATTCCAGCAGTGTTGCCGCATCGACCCGGGTGTAGATCTGCGTCGACCCCAGGCTGGCATGGCCAAGCAGTTCCTGCAGGGACCTGAGATCAGCCCCGGCTCCCAACAAGTGGGTGGCAAAGCTGTGGCGCAGCGCGTGCGGCGTGGCCGTGGGCGGCAGGCCCAGCGCAATCCGCGCCCGCGCCATCGCCTTTTGCACCATGCCCTGGGACAGCGCGCCGCCTTTGGCCCCGCGAAACAGGGGTTCCGACCCTGTAAGCGGCCAGGGGCATCGGGCAGCATAGTCAGCCACCGCATCACGCACCACCGGCAGCACCGGCACCACCCTTTGCTTGTTGCCCTTGCCGGTCACCCGCAGCACGTTCCCCAGAGGGAAGTCCGCCCCGGTCAGCGACAGTGCCTCCGCAATGCGCAGGCCCGCGCCGTACATCAGCAGCAGCACCGCCCGATCCCGCGCACCGATCCAGGGTTCCAGCGCCTCGTCCGCCACCATGTCGGCCAGATTGGTTGCATCGTCCGGTGTGACCGGGCGCGGCAGGCCTTTCTTGACCCGTGGCCCGCGCATCCGGGGCGGGGCGGCCTCGTCCTCCCCAGCTTGCGAGCGAGCGAAGGCGAGGAACGCCTTCAGTGCTGACAGCTCCCGCGCGGCAGAGACATTGCCGATCCCGTCCGCTCGCCTTGCGGCCAACTGCGTGCGCAGCTGAGCGGCATCAAAGCGGGCGAGGGTGGGCCAGTCCGCCGCGCCGGTTTCCGCCAGCAACCGGCTGGCGGCAGCGACATAGGCCCGCACCGTATGCGGTGATCGCCGGCGGCCTTGCGCCAGATGGGCGTGATAGAGTTCAAGGAGATCGGCCTGGCTCACCCTGCGACCAGTTCCGCCGGGACCAGTTCGCCCAGCAGGCCATCCAGCACCGCCATGCCCTGTTCGGTCGCGCCGATGCGGGTGCCGCGCTCCCACATCAGGCCCATCCGGGTGTAGAATTCCAGCTTGGCCGCGTCGATCAGCGCATCGGGCACAATGCCGAACCGGCCGGACAAGGCGGCAGGTTCAATGCCTTCGGCCAACCGCAGGCCCATCAGCAGTGCCTCGGACGCCTGTTCGCTGGCAGACAGCGGGCGTTCTTCCTGCGTGCCACTGCCGCGCTGTTCCACCGCATCCAGCCAGTTTTCCGGCTTGCGATGACGCTGGGTGGCCAACCCGCCGCGACGGCCATGGGCGCCGGGGCCAATGCCGCAATAGTCCTGGTACCGCCAATAGGTCAGGTTGTGGCGGCTTTCCTGCCCCGGCCGGGCGTGATTGCTGATTTCATACGCGGGCAGGCCTGCCGCTGCGGTCCGATCCCGCGTCAGGGTGAAGAGTTCCGCCGCCGGATCGTCTGCCAGCGGGGTTAACGCCCCCTGCCGCACATCGGTGGCAAAGCGCGTGTTGGCCTCGATCGTCAGCTGGTAAAGTGACAAGTGCCCGGTGCCAAAGGCAAGCGCGCGGGCCAGTTCCCGGTCCCAGTCTTCCGCCGTCTGGCCGGGGCGAGCATAGATCAGGTCGAAACTGGTGCGGGCAAAGTGGCGCTGCGCCACGTCCAGCGCGGCCAGCCCTTCGCTGACGTCGTGAAGCCGGCCCAGAAACCGCAGCGCCGCATCGTCCAGCGCCTGCAACCCCAGTGAAACGCGGTTGACCCCGGCATCGGCAAGCGCGGCAAACTTGGCCGCTTCCACGCTGGAGGGGTTGGCCTCCAGCGTGATTTCGATGTCAGGTGTGAAGCCCCACAGGCGTTCCGCCTGTTCCAACAGCGTGGCAACCAGCGCGGGCGGCATCAGCGAAGGGGTGCCCCCGCCGAAGAAGATCGACGTCAGCGGTTCGCCACCGGCCACCTCCGCTTCCACCTGCATATCGGCCAACAGCGCAGCCTGCCAGCGGGGCACATCCACCCCATCCCGGACGTGCGAATTGAAATCGCAGTACGGGCACTTCTTCAGGCAGAACGGCCAATGGATATAAAGCGCGCGGGCCATGGTCTGGATTGTATCACACGAAGACACGAAGATGTCGCGCCTGGCCGTAGGCCTTCCCCCATTCTCCCGACGGCGCCATGCGCTGCGCGGAGAATTGAACGCGGCTGCGCCGCAAGGGCGGCATCTTCGTGTCTTCGTGTGAAATCACTCAACCAAACTGCGCCGCCACCAGCTTGGCAAAAGCGTCTGCCCGGTGGCTGATGCGGTGTTTTTCTTCGGGGTCCAGTTCCGCAAAGGTGCGCGTGTCGCCGTGCGGCACGAACACCGGATCGTAGCCGAAGCCAAGCGTGCCCCGCGGGGGCCAGGTCAGCGAACCGCCCACCTTGCCTTCATAGACCGCGTAATCGCCATCGGGCCAGGCGAGGGCGAGGACGCAGGCGAAGTGGCCGGACCGGTCAACTTGCGGGCCTTGTTGCGCCAGCAGGCCTTCGACCTTGCCCATTGCCATGTACCAGTCACGCCCCGGCTCGCCTTCGAACCACTGCCGTTCCGCCCAGTCGGCAGTATAGACGCCGGGCCGGCCGCCCAGTGCATCCACCGCCAGTCCGCTGTCATCCGCCAGGGCGACAATGCCAGAAGCCTCCGCCGCTGCCCGCGCCTTGATCAGCGCGTTTTCGACGAAGGTCGTGCCGGTTTCGGCCGGTTCCGGCAGGCCCAGTGCGCCAGCGGAGATACACTCCATCCCATAGGGCGCGAGCAGGGCCGAAATCTCTTTCAGCTTGCCCGCGTTGTGGGTGGCGATCACCAGTTTGCCGGAACCGAGACGGGTCATTTGCGCGTGGCCGCTTCCTGCGCCGCGAAGATGCGGTCGGTGCCGATGCGGGCCAGGCGCAGCAGGCGCAGCAAGCCTTCTTCGTCATAGGTCGCGCCTTCGGCGGTTGCCTGCACTTCGGCGATCTTGCCGCCTTCCAGCAGCACGAAGTTGGCATCGGCATCGGCGCTGCTGTCTTCGATGTAATCCAGATCGAGCACCGGGGTGCCGTCGCAGATGCCGCAGCTGATCGCGGCGATCTTCGACACGATCGGATCTTCCTTCAGCGCGCCGCTGGCCAGCAGGCCGTCAATCGCCAGGCGCAGGGCGACCCAGGCGCCGGAGATTGACGCAGTGCGGGTGCCGCCATCGGCCTGCAACACGTCGCAATCGAGCACGATCTGACGTTCGCCGAGCTTGGTCAGGTCAACCACGGACCGCAGCGAACGGCCGATCAGGCGCTGGATTTCCTGGGTGCGGCCGCTCTGCTTGCCCTTGGCGGCTTCGCGGCTGCCACGGGTGTGGGTGGCGCGCGGCAGCATCGAATATTCGCCGGTAACCCAGCCCTGGCCCTTGCCGCGCAGGAACGGCGGAACGCGTTCTTCCACGCTGGCGGTGCACAGCACGCGGGTATCGCCGAAGCTGATCAGGCAAGATCCTTCCGCGTGCTTGGTGAAAGCCGTTTCGATGGCAATGGCGCGCATTTCGTCCGGCGCACGTCCTGAAGGTCGCATAGGGGATAACTCCGTTGGGATCGTCTTTAATCGCGCCGCCCTAGCGCCTAGATAGCAGTCTGTCATGGCATCCCCACCGCTCACCGAACTTTCTGCCCGCGCACGGGACATCTTCCGCCTGGTGGTGGAGGGATACCTGACCAATGGCACCCCCGTCGGGTCCAAGGCGCTTTCCGCAGAAGGGCGGCTGAACCTGTCCCCCGCCACGATCCGGTCGGTGCTGGCCGAACTGGAACTGCTGGGCCTGCTGGCCGCGCCGCACACCAGCGCCGGGCGCATGCCAACGGAAAGCGGCCTGCGGATGTTCGTGGATGGCATGATGCAAGTGGCCGAACCCACCGCGGAAGAACGCGCCGCGATTGAAAAACGCCTGTCGCGCCCCGGCCCGATCGAAGCCGCACTGGAAGCGACCAGCGCGATCCTGTCGGAGATTTCCGGGGCGGCGGGCATGGTCATGGTCCCCCGGCTGGAACCGACCCTGGCGCAGTTGAGCATCGTCCCGCTGGATGGCACTCGCGCCCTGGCGGTGATGGTGGGGCAGGATGGCACCGTAGAAAACCGCCTGCTGGAATTGCCGGCCGGAACATCGGCCAGCGCGTTGCAGGAAGCTTCCAACTACGTCACCGCGCGGCTTGCCGGGCGTACCCTGGGGCAGGCTGTGCAGGTGTTGCAGGCGGACATTTCCTCCGGCAGATCCGCGCTCGACAGTGCCAGCGCAGACCTCGTCCAGCGCGGGCTGGCGGTGTGGAGCGAAGATGCCGCGCGGCGCCCGGTGCTGATCGTGCGCGGGCAGGCAAACCTGCTGGACGAAACCGCGCTGGGTGATATCGAACGCGTCCGGTCTCTGCTGGATGACCTTGAAAACAAGCAGTCGGTGGCCGAATTACTGGAAACCGCGCGGACTGCGGAAGCGATGCGGATCTTCATCGGCAGCGAAAACCGGCTGTTCGCGCTGTCCGGTTCCTCGGTCATTGCCGCCCCCTATCGTGACAGCGAAGGGCGGGTGGTCGGGGTGCTGGGGGTGATCGGTCCGACGCGGTTGAATTACGCCCGCGTCGTGCCAATGGTGGATTTTACGGCCCGGTCTCTGGGCAGAGTGTTTGGTTGAAACGGAATGACAATGATCGACAATGAAGATGTGGGCCAAGATGCTGGCGGCGAACCGCGTGACGAAGCTGTGGAACGCGAACTGGCCGGCGTGCCCGATGACATGATCGACGATGGCAATTCCCCGGCCGAGGAACTGGCCCTGCTGAAGGACCAGCTCGCCGCCGCTCAGCAGGACGTGCTCTACGCCCGCGCTGAAACCCAGAATGTCCGCCGCCGCCTGGAAAAGGACATGCAGGACGCCCGCACTTATGCCGCCACCGGCTTTGCGCGTGATGTGCTGTCCGTGGCCGACAACCTGTCCCGCGCACTCGAATCGATCCCGGCGGACCTGCGTGAAGACGACCGGTTCAAGAACCTGGTTTTCGGCCTGGAAGCGACCCAGCGTGAACTGGACAAGGTGTTCGGCCAGCATGGCATCACCCGCATCGCCGCCCACGGCCTGCCGCTGGATCCGAACCAGCACCAGGCGATGCTGGAAGTGCCGCACGATGCCGAACCCGGCACGATCGTGCAGGAAATGCAGGCCGGCTACATGATCAAGGACCGCCTGCTGCGTCCGGCAATGGTGGCGGTGGCGAAGAAGCCTGATTGATTGAATGGGGCGGGCTTCAGGCCCGCCCCAACAACCCCACCACCTCCTCCGACGTATACAGATCGGCGAAGATCCAACCCAGCGAGTACAGCGCCGCTTCGTGTTCCTCGTCGGTCAGGGCGGCGTTGGCGTCTGTGGCCATCAGCACCTTGTAATTGTGCTGCATCGCATCGCGCACGGTGCTTTCGCAGCAGCAATTGGTCAGGGTGCCGGTGACGATCAGCGTGTCGGTCCCGTGTTCCTGCAACTCTGTGTGCAGGGGGCAGGTGCCGGGAGTAAAACCGCTGAAGCGGCGTTTGTCGATCAGCACGTCTTCCGGCTGCACATCCAGCGTGGGCCACAGGTCCCAATAAGGATTGCCGGGGGTGAACGCTTCACGGTGCGGGGCAGCGCCAACACCCATCCGCTGCATGAACACCGGCCAGGCCGTGTCGCCTTCCGCCGTCGTGTAGCGCAGAAAAATGTTGGTGCCGCCCGCCGCGCGCACTGCTGCGCTGATGCGGTTGATCGGCTCCACCACCTCGCGCGCCATCGGCACTTCCACCGGCGCGCCAACTTGCATGAAGCCATTCTGCATATCGACCACCAGGTGCGCCGTGCGCGCCGGATCGGGGCGGGGGTAGATCGAGCGGATACCGCCGCGCCGGTCGGCAATGCGTTGGACGAGGGCGGCATGGTCGATCGCGTGAGGCATGGATCAGCTCCGGTGCAGGGCAAATTCTGGCGGCAGGATCGCGCGATAGGCGGCCAGCCCCGGCGATCCCGCCAGCACCTGCCCGCGTGATTGCACGAACGCGTGACGGACGATTTCCGCCTGTTGTTCAATGCCATACCGGGCCAGCGGCCAGCTTGGCTTGAGCGTGTAATGGTAACGACACCACGGATGGCGGTGCAGCAGCAGGTACCATGGCCCGCGGGCCTGGGTTTGCCAGACATGGGTCATTTCGTGGATGAAATGCCCTGCAGCAGCCAGCGAACCCTGCGAGAAATCATCGCAATAGGCATCGCCGTGCGGGTGGAAATGCAGGTGGCCGCGGGGGGCCATTGTCACCCGGCGCGGTTGCAGCGGGAAGAACTTGCGGCGGCGGATCGTGACGCGGGCACAGTCCACCGCGTCGCCAAACACGCTGCGGACCAGGGCGACCTCTCCCGTGGTCAGTGGCCGTTCGCCACCGACCGGACAGGCCGCCCCAATCAATTTCGCAGGTTCATTCAGCGTCAAAAGCTACCGCCAGCCTATTCCCGTTCGTCACCCGCGGCGCGCACTTCGGCCGGGAAGCTCATCTTGTCTCCACCAACGAACGTCAGCGTCACTTCGGTCTTGCCACCGGCAACCAGAGTGTCGGCCAGCTTGCCGGTCATCACGTGCTTGTCACCCGGTTCGAACTTGACCGTTTCGCCAGCCTTGACCGCAACCTGGGCCAGCTCGTCCATGTTCGGCTGGTTGTTCCAGGTGCCGGCCTGGTGGATCATCGCCGTGTCCGAACCCTGCACCGATGCGGCGCGCATAACCCAATCCTTCTTGGCGCCATTGCTGATCTCGAAATAGACCGCGCCGGGGTTGCCCTTGACCGCGGGCAGGATCAGCCGGGCATTGGCAACAGACAGCCCTTCGGGCGCTTCAGGTGCGGCAGGAGCTTCAGGTGCCTGTTCACTGCAGGCGGCAGGAGCGAGTGCTGCGACCGACAGCGCCAGAGCGGACCAGAGTGCCTTATTCATTATTATTGCCTCCCCCATTTGATACGGACCCGATTTCTAGCCCGCCCGCGCTCTTGTGCCAAGCGCAACCCCACCTATATCGCGGCCATATCGAGCTGCCGACCGGCTTTGCCTCCAGACGGGAAGCCGAACGCGCGGCGTCATCATTTGAAGAAAGGGATGTGGGGAAACCATGGCCAAAGTTATCGGTATCGACCTCGGGACCACCAACAGCTGCGTTGCTGTCATGGATGGGGGCAAGCCCAAGGTCATTGAAAATTCTGAAGGTGCGCGCACCACGCCGTCGATCGTTGCCTTCACCAAGGATGGTGAACGGCTGATCGGCCAGCCGGCCAAGCGCCAGGCGGTGACCAATCCGGAAAATACCCTGTTCGCCATCAAGCGCCTGATCGGCCGCCGGTTCGACGACCCCATGACCAAGAAGGACATGGGCCTGGTTCCCTATGCCATCGTCAAGGGCAAGAACGGCGACGCGTGGGTCAAGGCCGGTGAGGATGATTATTCCCCCAGCCAGGTGTCCGCCTTCATCCTGCAGAAGATGAAGGAAACGGCCGAAAGCTATCTCGGCGAAACCGTGACCCAGGCGGTCATCACCGTTCCCGCATACTTCAACGACGCGCAGCGCCAGGCGACCAAGGACGCCGGGCAGATTGCGGGTCTGGAAGTGCTGCGCATCATCAACGAACCGACGGCGGCCGCGCTCGCCTATGGCCTCGACAAGCAGGACGGCAAGACCATCGCCGTTTATGACCTTGGCGGCGGCACCTTCGACGTGTCCGTGCTGGAAATCGGCGACGGCGTGTTCGAAGTGAAGAGCACCAACGGCGACACCTTCCTGGGTGGCGAGGATTTCGACGGCGTGATCGTCGAATACCTGGCGGACGAGTTCAAGAAGAAGGAGAACATGGATCTCCGGACGGACAAGCTCGCCCTGCAGCGCCTGAAGGAAGCGGCTGAAAAGGCGAAGATCGAACTGTCGAGCAGCCAGCAGACCGAAATCAACCTGCCCTTCATCACCGCCCGCATGGAAGGCGGCGCGACCACCCCGTTGCACCTGGTTGAAAACCTGACCCGGTCCAAGCTGGAACAACTGGTCGACGGCCTGATCCAGCGCACGCTGGAACCGTGCAAGAAGGCCCTGGCCGATGCCGGGATCGACAAGAGCGGCGTGGACGAAGTGATCCTGGTCGGCGGCATGAGCCGTATGCCCAAGGTGCGCGAACTGGTGGAACAGTTCTTCGGCAAGAAGCCGCACACCGGCGTGAACCCGGACGAAGTGGTGGCCATGGGCGCTGCCATTCAGGCCGGCGTGCTGCAGGGCGACGTCAAGGACGTGCTGCTGCTGGACGTGACCCCGCTTTCGCTGGGCATTGAAACGCTGGGCGGCATCATGACCAAGATGATCGACCGCAACACCACGATTCCGACCCGCAAGAGCCAGGTTTACTCGACTGCCGAGGACAACCAGCAGGCGGTGACGATCCGCGTGTTCCAGGGCGAACGCGAAATGGCGGCGGACAACAAGGTTCTCGGCCAGTTCGACCTGGTCGGCATCCCCAGTGCGCCGCGCGGCGTGCCGCAGATCGAAGTCACCTTTGACATCGACGCCAACGGCATCGTCAACGTGTCTGCCAAGGACAAGGGCACCGGCAAGGAACAGCAGATCCGCATCCAGGCATCCGGCGGCCTGTCCGACGCCGATATCGACCAGATGGTGCGCGATGCCGAAGCCTTCGCCGAAGAAGACAAGAAGCGCCGCGAATCCGCTGAAGCGAAGAACAACGCCGACAGCCTGGTTCATGCGACCGAAAAGCAGCTGTCCGAACATGGCGACAAGATCGACAGCGGGCTGAAGTCCGAAATTGAAACCGCACTGGCGGAAGCCAAGTCGGCCCTTGAAGGTGACGATGTGGAAGCGATCAAGGCCAAGGCCGATGCGCTGACGCAGGTGGCCATGAAGATGGGCCAGGCGATCTATGAGAAGGAGCAGGCTGCTGCTGCTTCTCCCTCTGCCGACGGCGGTGCTGCCGGCGGGGAAGACGTCGTCGATGCCGAGTTCTCCGAAGTGGATGAAGAGAACAAGGGCTGAATGTCCTGATGGGAAAAGCAACCGCCACCGACGCAAAGCGCGGCGGTGGCGGTTGGCTTGTGGGGTTCAGTGATGTCCGCGACTGAAATCGATTTTTACGAACTGCTCGAAGTAACCCGCGATGCGGACGATCAGACGATCAAGTCTTCGTACCGCAAGCTGGCCATGCGCCACCACCCGGACAAAAACCCGGGCTGCGGCGAGAGCGAGGACAAATTCCGCGCGATCAGCGCCGCCTATGATTGCCTGAAGGATCCGCAGAAGCGGGCCGCATACGACCGGTACGGCCATGCCGCCTTCACCCAGGGCGCTGGCGGTGGCGGCGGAGCCGGATTTGGCGGCGGCGACTTCGGCGATATCGGCGACATTTTTGAAACCATCTTCGGCAGCGCCTTTGGCGGTGGCGGGGGCGGGCGTGCCCGGCAACGGCGCGGCGCGGACCTGCGCTATGACATGGAAGTCAGCCTGGAAGAGGCGTTCCACGGCAAGAATGCCGAAATCAAGGTCGAAGTTTCCGTTTCCTGCGACGATTGCAGCGGCAGCGGAGCCCAGCCTGGCACCTCGCACCGGACCTGCAACATGTGCCACGGCCACGGCAAGGTGCGGGCGCAGCAGGGGCTGTTCGTGATCGAACGCCCGTGCCCGACCTGCCACGGCCACGGCAAGGTAATCGAAAGCCCGTGCAAGTCCTGCCGCGGCGAAGGGCGGATCGACAAGGTCCAGTCGCTGGCGGTGGATGTGCCTGCGGGCGTCGACAACGGCACCCGCATCCGCCTGAACGGCAAGGGCGAGGCAGGGCCACAGGGCGCCCCTCCGGGTGACCTGTACATCTTCATCCATGTGAAACAGCACGCGGTGTTCCAGCGTGAAGGGACCGCGCTGTTCACCCGCGTCCCGGTCAGCTTCACCACGGCGGCCCTTGGTGGTTGCATTGAACTGCCCGGCTTGGATGGCGAAACCCATTCGATCGAAATCCCGGCGGGCATTCAGTCCGGCCGCCAGTTGCGTAAACGCGGGGCCGGGATGCCGGTGCTGCAAGGGCGCGGGCGGGGTGACCTGGTGACTGAAATCACCGTGGAAACGCCCACCAAGTTGTCGGCCCGGCAGAAGGAAATCCTGCGTGAATTCCAGGATACCGAAACCGGTGACGAATGCCCGGAAAGCCAGGGCTTCTTCGGCAAGCTGAAGGCAGCGTTCAAGTAAAGTAGGCACGCAAGTCGCCGTTCGAGGCGGCTTGCGTTCCGCTTTCGTTCCGCATAGACCGGCGCCTATGGCCAAGCCGAAACGCAAATATGTCTGCGCCGAATGCGGCGGTGTCTCCAGCCGGTGGCAGGGGCAATGCCCGGATTGCAACGAATGGAACACGCTGACGGAAGAAGCGCCGGAAACGGTCTTCTCCGCCCGGCATAACCTGTCTGGCGGCGGGCAACGGCTGCAATTCGAAAGCCTGGACGCCCCGGCGGAAGAACTGGTCCGTCGTTCCACCGGCCTGGCTGAATTCGACCGCGCCCTGGGTGGCGGCATCGTTCCCGGCTCGGCAATCCTGATGGGGGGTGAACCGGGGATCGGCAAATCGACACTGCTGTTGCAGGCCGCCGCGCAGATCGCCCGCACCGGCGTGCGCACGGTCTATGTCAGCGGGGAAGAGGCGACCGGGCAGGTGCGCCTGCGCGCCCGGCGGCTGGGGCTGGCCGATGCGCCGCTGCAACTGGCGGCTGCCACCTCGGTGCGTGATATCCTGACGACGCTGCATGCATCGGAAACCCCGGCGCTGCTGGTGGTCGATTCGATCCAGACCATGCATTCCGACAACATCGAAGGCGCCCCCGGCACGGTCAGCCAGGTCCGGGCGAGCGCGTTTGAGCTGATCCGTTATGCCAAGGAAAACAGCGTGGCGCTGATGCTGGTCGGGCACGTGACCAAGGATGGCACCATCGCCGGGCCGCGGGTGCTGGAACACATGGTCGACGTGGTGATGAGCTTCGAAGGCGAACGCAGCCATCAGTACCGCATCCTCCGATCCTTGAAGAACCGCTTCGGCGCGGTCGATGAAATCGGCGTGTTCGCGATGGAAGGGGCGGGGCTGGCGGAAGTATCCAACCCGTCGATGCTGTTCCTTTCCGGCCGGGAGGACCCGGTGCCCGGCAGTTCCGTGTTCCCGGCACTGGAAGGGACGCGGCCGGTGCTGGTTGAAATCCAGGCGCTGATCGTGCGGCTGCAATCGGGCGCCACCCCGCGCCGCGCGGTCGTGGGCTGGGATTCGGGGCGCCTTTCCATGTTGCTGGCCGTGCTGGAAGCGCGCTGCGGACTGAACTTCTCCACGGCCGAGGTCTATCTCAATGTCGCGGGCGGTTACCGCCTGTCGGACCCGGCGGCGGACCTCGCCGTAGCAGCGGCGCTGGTTTCCGCACTGGCGGACAAGCCGTTGCCGCAACGGTCGATCTGGTTTGGCGAGGTATCACTTTCGGGCGAGGTGCGCCCGGTCGCCCATGCCGGGCTGCGCCTGCGCGAATCGGCCAAACTGGGCTTCGACAGCGGCTGCGGACCGGAAGATGCAGGCTCTGCCGGGAAAGGTTTTCGCTATGCTCCCGTCACTTCGCTGGCAAAGCTCGTTGACCGGATCATGAGCGGCGCATAATTCCAGCAGCAATGACGGGCTTCGACATCATCGTTCTGCTGGTTGTGGGCGTGGCCGCCGTGGGCGGGTTCATGCGCGGATTCGTGCAGGAAGTGCTTTCGCTTGCCGCCCTTGCGGTGGCGGTGCTGGCGATCCGGTTCTTGCATACCGATGCCACCGCCTTGCTGGTCGAATATATCGGCACGGCATCGGGTGCAGCGGTGCTGGCTTTCGCGCTGCTTTTGCTGGTGCCTTATGGGTTGATCCGGCTGGTCGCGAAGAAGGCTGGGGCAGGGGCGCGCAATTCGCTGCTCGGCCCGATAGACCGCGTGCTCGGCTTCGGCTTCGGTTCGGTGAAAGGCGTGATCATCGTCGTCATGGCTTTTTCGCTGCTGGTACTGGGTTATGACACGGTGTGGGGCCCCGCCGGCCGCCCGGCCTGGCTGACCACCTCGCGCACTTACCCGTTCATCAACGCCAGCGCCGATGCGATGGTACAATTGATCAACGAACGGCAACGCTACCTCGCCACCGAAGGTGACGCCGACATCCCCGTCGAATGAGCGCCGCGAAGCTCTATACCCCCGAAGTTCTGGGGTTGGCGGTGGAACTGGCCCGCTATCCCGAATTACCGGATGCCGCCTTCAGCGGCGATGCGCGCTCGCCCGCCTGTGGCAGCACCCTGGCGATGCAACTGGACCTCGATCCACAAGGCCGCATATCCCGTCTGGGGATGCGGGTGCGGGCCTGTGCCGTGGGGCAGGCGTCGGCGGCAATTTTCGCCCGGCAGGCTGTTGGCAAGACCGCCTCTGAAATGGCCGCAGCCCTGGCGGAGATAGAAAGCTGGCTGTCCAACGCGACCGACTCCGTGCCAGCCTGGACCGACCTTCACCTGATTGCCGCCGCGCGCAGCTTCCCCGGCCGCCACGGGGCGATGTTGCTGCCGTGGAAGGCCGTCCTGTCCGCCCTTTCCAACGCCCCGGTGCCCGGCTAACCCACCCGCGGGAGTAGCCAGGGGTCCAAAGATGGCAAGCAATGCAGTGCCGCA
>JBARAF010000180.1:0-6911 GCA_049791695.1 Croceibacterium sp. | reverse complement strand
GTGCCGGGCCCTTTGGCCGTGACGGACAGTCGCCCGTCAGGCCGCCATGCGGTGACGACCGTCCAGCCGAGGGCCTTTTCATCCCGCGCCTCGGCCAGCCAGGTGTTGAATTCCTGGCTGGCAACGTAGGAGTTTTCGACCACCACCCCGCCGAACGTGCCGGTGGCGAACCGCGCCATCACCAGGTTGACGGCAATGACCACGCCGAAAAAGGCGACGAGGATCAGGGTCATGTGCCGTCCGGTGAAACGGCGGCTGGCGGTTTTGCTCATTCGCTGTCGCTCCCTGGCGCTTCAAAGCTGACTTTGCTGGTGTCGCTTGCCTGTTCGGCATCCTGCGACACGACCTTGAAGGCGAAGTCCTGCGGCTGCGTGCCGGCCGGGGCAACGACATAGATCCGCAGCGGCATGGTCTCGTCAGCAGGAACAGTGCGGTACACTTCACGTTCCGCATCCTCGCGTGCCATGTCATCGGTCCAGATGCGGGCAGCGGGCAGGCCGTCCAGCGAAACCTTCATCCGACGCGGGCGGTTTTCCATGTTGCGCAGCTTCACGGTGAAGGCGTTGCGGACGCTGCCGTCGCTCATCAGCATGAACGGCGGGTTGCGATCCGGCGCGGCGCTGATGTCGATATGGGAGCGGGCGCCCAGGGCAAACAACAAGGCCAGGCCGATAGCCACCCAGATGCCGAAATAGATGAGCGTGCGCGGGTGCAGCAGGGTCTTCCACACCGGCTTGGGCGGGTTGCCGGCAGCTTCGCTGCGGCAATCGTCCAGCGTGGCATAATCGATCAGGCCGCGCGGGCGGCCGACTTCACCCATCACCCGGTCGCAGGCGTCGATGCACAGGCCGCAGGTGATGCAGGAAATGTCCGGCCCCTTGCGGATGTCCCACCCGGTCGGACAGACGGCCACGCACAGGCCGCAATCGATGCAATCACCATATTCGCCGGGGCTTTTTTCGGCCTTTTTCAGGCTGCAACGCTTTTCGCCGCGCCATTCCTTGTAGGTGATTAGCAGCGATTTTTCATCGAGCATGGCGGTCTGGATGCGCGGCCAGGGGCACATATAAATGCAAACCTGTTCCCGCATGAAGCCGCCGAACCAGAAGGTGGTGCCGGTCAGGATTGCCACCGTGGCATAGGCCACCGGGGCTGCTTCCAGGCTCCAGAATTCGCGCACCAGTGTCGGCGCGTCGGCGAAATACATGATCCATGCACCGCCGGTCCAGAAACTGATGATCAGATAGATCGTCCACTTGAACAACCGCCGGGCGGTCTTGCTGGCAGTCCACGGTGCCGCATCCAGCCGCATCCGGGCATTGCGATCGCCATCGATGAACCGGTCAACGTGCTGGAACAGGTCGGTCCACACGGTCTGCGGGCAGGTGTAACCGCACCAGGCGCGGCCCACGGCGCTGGTCACCAGGAACAGGCCGATCCCGGCCATGATCAGCAGCCCGGCCACGAAATAGAATTCCTGCGGCCAGATTTCGATCGAGAACATGTAGAACCGGCGGTGTTCCAGATCGATCAGTACCGCCTGGTCCGGTGCATAGGGTCCGCGATCCCAGCGCAGCCAGGGCGTACCGTAATAAATGGCCAGGGTGACGAACATCACCAGCCATTTGAAGCGGCGGAAGGGGCCGTCTATCCGCCGGGGATGGACGGCCTTCCGCTTTTCGTAAAAACTCTGTTCTGCCTGAGGTTTTACGGCTGTTTCAGGGTTGTTCATTAGTCACTACCGCCGGGTCTGCGGCGACCTCCACGAAGTCTTCCCCGCCCCCCAGCGAGTGGACATAAGCTGCAATCATTTTGATCGTGACCGGGTCCAGACGGCCCGCCCAGGACGGCATCACGCCATGGCGCGGTGCGCTGACCTGGTTGGCCACCTTGGCCTGGGTTCCGCCATACAGCCAGATTGCGTCGGCCAGGTTGGGTGCACCAAATTGGCGGCCACCCGTGCCATCGGCCCCGTGGCACACGGCGCAGTTTTCGCTGTACAGTTGCGCCCCGGCAGCATTGTCCTTGGCCTTGCCCGACAGGCTCAGCACGTGGGCGGAAACCTGGTTGATCTGCACCGGCGTCAGGATCCCGGCAAAGGCCGGCATCAGGCTGGCGCGGGTGGCATCGTCACCCGGCTGGCGGATGCCGTGCTGCAGGGTCACTTCGATGGTCTTCAGGTCACCGCCCCACAGCCAGTCATCGTCGTTCAGGTTCGGATAGCCTTCTGACCCTGCCGCACCGGCACCGTGGCACTGCACGCAGTTGACCTTGAATGCAGCCCGTCCGCCGGACACGGCAGCGCGCATCAGTTCGCCATTTTCAGGCACCCGTTCGATCGGCACCTGCGAAAGCTGGGCCAGCAATGGCGCGCGACGCGCGCCTTCCTTGTCCATTTCATCCTGCAATTGCCCGCGGCTGGACCAGCCGAGCACACCTTCGGTGCCCTTGGTCAGCATCGGCCAGGCCGGATACAGGATCACATAGACAAGCGCCCAGAAAATCGTGGCGTAGAAGGTCCACAGCCACCAGCGGGGCATGGGGGTATCAAGTTCTTCGATCCCGTCCCATTCATGGCCGACAGTCTGGGTGCCGGTGGGTTCGTCGATGCGCTTATTGGCCATCGTTGTCGTCCTTGAAGATCAGGTTGGCAGCATCATCATTGTAGCGGCGCGCTCCGGGGCGGAACGGCCAGGCAGCCAGCCCGATAAAAATCACAAGCATCACCACCAGGCCCCAACTGTCGGCCAGGTGACGCAGCAGGTCGTAGGTGGAGTGGGTGCTCAACGGCCCTTCTCCCGCGCAAGATCCTCCTGCGCGGCAGGAGCGTTTACGTCCACCAGGGTGCCCAGCATCTGGAGATAGGCGACCAGGGCGTCCATTTCCGTGACGCGTGACGGATTGCCGTCATAGTCACGGATCTTGGCCTTGGGGTACCGCTTGATCAGGTCACCCGCATCCGCTTCCGGATCGGCCTGGGCCAGCAGGTCGTTGGCTGCCAGTTCCAGGTCCTTGTCGGTATAGGGAACGCCGACCGTCCGCAGCGTCGCCAGCCGGGCCGCGGGGTCACCCACGACCACGTCGGTATCGGCCAGGAAGCTGTATTTCGGCATCACGCTTTCCGGCACCACGCTTTGCGGGTTCTTCAGGTGCTGCACGTGCCATTCGTCGGAATAGCGACCGCCCACGCGGGCAAGATCCGGCCCGGTGCGCTTCGATCCCCACTGGAACGGATGGTCATACATCGATTCCGCAGCCAGGCTGTAGTGGCCGTACCGTTCGACCTCGTCCCGGAAGGGACGGATCATCTGGCTGTGGCAGGTATAGCACCCTTCGCGCACGAAGATGTCACGCCCGGCCTGTTCCAGCGGAGTGTAGGGACGCATCCCTTCCACCTTCTCGATCGTGCTGTCGATCCAGAACAGCGGCGCGATTTCGACGATGCCGCCAATCGCCACAGCGACCAGGGCAAAGGCGCCGAGAAGCGTGACGTTGCGCTCCAGTTTTCTGTGTTGTTCGGTGATGTTCATGACAACAGATCCTATTCAGCCGGGGTCGCGACGCCGGCGGCAGGAGTAAGGGGGCGGTCGGTTGCGGGATTGTAGGCGGCGTCGGTCATCGGCGCCTCGTCCCGCAGCTTGCCAGCGATGGTCAGCCAGACGTTCGCCACCATCAGGATCACGCCCAGGAGGTAGAGCGTGCCGCCGAAAGCGCGGGCGATGAACATCGGCTTGAGCGCGGCGACGGTGTCGATGAAGCTGTTCACCAGGTATCCGTCCGCGCCGTATTCACGCCACATCAGGCCCTGCATGATGCCGGCAACCCACATGCTGGCGGCGTAGAACACGATGCCCAGCGTCGCGAGCCAGAAGTGCCAGTTGATCCAGCGGAGCGAATAGAGCCGGGTGCGGCCCCACAGGCGCGGCGTCAGGTAATAGATTGCGGCGAATGAGATCATCCCGTTCCAGCCCAGCGCGCCGGCATGGACGTGGCCGATGGTCCAGTCGGTATAGTGCGACAGGCTGTTGACGGCCTTGATGCTGAGCATCGGGCCTTCGAACGTGGCCATGCCGTAGAAGGCCAGGGCCATCACCATCATGCGGATGATCGGATCGGTGCGGATCTTGTCCCAGGCGCCGTTCAGCGTCATCAGGCCGTTGATCATGCCACCCCAGCTGGGCATCCACAGCATGATCGAAAACACCATGCCCATGGTCTGCGCCCAGTCGGGCAGCGCCGTGTAATGCAGGTGGTGCGGACCGGCCCAGATGTACAGGAAGATCAGCGACCAGAAGTGCAGGATCGACAGGCGATAGCTGTAGATCGGGCGTTCGGCCTGCTTCGGCACGAAGTAATACATCATCGCCAGGAACGGCACGGTCAGGAAGAACGCCACGGCGTTGTGGCCGTACCACCACTGGGTAAGGGCATCCTGCACGCCCGCGAAGGCGCTGTAGGACAGCGATCCGAACGGGGAAACCGGCACTGCCAGGTTGTTGACGATGTGCAGCATCGCAATCGTCAGGATGAACGACAGGTAGAACCAGTTGGCGACGTAGATGTGCGGTTCCGTCCGCTTCACCAGCGTGCCGACGAACACGACCAGATAGGCAACCCAGACGATGGTCAGCCACAGGTCGATGTACCATTCCGGTTCCGCATATTCCTTCGACTGGGTGATCCCCAGCAGGTACCCGGTGGCAGCCAGAACGATGAACAGCTGGTAACCCCAGAACACGAACCGGGCGAGCGACGGGAAGGCCAGGCGCGCACGGCAGGTCCGCTGCACCACGTAATAACTGGTGGCAATCAGGACGTTGCCCCCGAACGCGAACACTACGCCGGACGTGTGCAGCGGGCGCAGGCGGCCGAAGTTCAGGTACGGTTCGAGGTTGAGCACCGGGAAAGCCAGCTGCAGGGCAATGTAAAGCCCTGCGAGCATGCCGACCACGGCCCAGAATACAGTGGCAATGACACCCCAGCGAACCGGATCGTCATCATACCGGGACTGGTCTTCCTTGCGGACGATCCCGGCAGCGATTTCGCGGTAGTCTGGCCGGGAAATGCTGACCCAAAGGCACACGGCAGCAGCCAGCGCCATAATCCCCATGTGCACGGCAAAGCCGGTGTCTTTTGCCATCGCCATTGCGATGACGGCAAGCAACAGCAGGACCATCCATAGTCCTGCGCGCGATACCACTGATTCCATGATTCGGCGTCCCTTCTGATCAGGTCCGCACTGCTGTGCGCCCCCGGCCCGCTCATTGATCGCAGTCAAATTGAAAGTTGCGCTGCGTTGAAATTTTCAGTTCGCGAATTTTGCGCTGCGTCAATGCCCGATCCCACTCTGCGGTACCATGTCGCGACCGACGTCGCAATTACGGTAGGTTGCATGGGGCAGCCTGAGCGGCGCGGAGACAGTAGATGCGTAAAGCACTTTCCCTGGCGCTCTTGGCAGCCGCCACGACCCTTTCCCAGCCCGCTTTCGCGCAGGAAGCCGGCACGATCCAGGTCAAGGTGCTGGCCACTGCCGTCCTGCCCGACGGCAAGGTAAAGGCGATTGAAGGCGGCACCCTGGCAGCCACCGTAGCGGGCCTTGGCGTGCAGACCGAAGCCAATGACAATTACGTGCCGACCGTGGCGATCGAGTATTTCGCAACGCCCAACGTGTCGATCGAAACGATCTGCTGCACCAGCGCCCATACCGTCAGCGCGACCGCCCCGGCGGCCCTTGCCGGTGCCCAGCTGGTGGACAAGATCCACCTCATTCCGGCCACTTTCACGCTGAAGTATCACCTCGGCAAGGCCGGCGGCATTCGTCCCTACGTTGGTGCGGGCCCGAGCTACTTCATTTTCCTGAAGGACCGCGCCGGTGCCGGGGCAACCTCCGCGCTGACCGCCACCAACGTCCAGCTGGACGATACCTTCGGCCTCGCCGTGCAGGCTGGCGTGGACGTGCCGGTGAATGCGGCGATGTCGGTTTCGCTGGATGCGAAGCGGTACTTCATGCGTCCCGACGCGCACTTCTACAACGCAGCAGGCACCGAAGTGCTGCACACCAAGCACAAGCTTGACCCGTGGGTGCTGAGCGCAGGCGTCGGCTTCAAGTTCTAATTGCAGGGCCGGTTGGCCGACCGGGTGGGAAACCCCCGGTCGGTCAGCTGCATTTCTGCAGGTCAGCCGAAATCAGTCGGCCATGGCCTGCAACGCCGGGCGGTCGCGGATGGTAACGGCGCGGCGTGTCGGCAGGTCGATGATCCCGTCACGCTTCAGCTTGGTCATCTGGCGGCTGACCGTTTCGATGGTCAGGCCCAGGATATCGCCCACTTGCTGGCGTGAAAACGGCAGTTCGAATTCGTCCAGCGGACGGTCGTGGTGGTCTTCGCAGCTCGGGTCCACCAACCGTTCCGACATATCGAGCAGGAAAGTGGCGACCTTTTCTTCCGCGCTCTTGCGGCCCAGCAGCAGCATCCAGCGGCGCGTGCGGTCCAGTTCCGCCAGCGTGCGTTGCAGCAGCTTGTGTTCCAGCTTCGGATGTTCGGCGGCAAAGCCGTCAAAATCGGACCGGCTGAACACGCAGACGCGCGCATCGGTCAGCGCAGTAACCGAATGGCGGGTCTTGGCGCCGAACGGGCGACCGATGAAATCTGCCGGGTAAACCACGCCGACAATCTGTTCGCGGCCGTCTTCGGTGCCGGTGGACAGTTTCAGCACGCCTTCGATGACATTGGCGACGAGCACCGAATCATCACCTTCCCAGATCAGCGGTTCGCCCGCCTCCAGCGTCCGGCGGCGACCAATGGTGCTGAGCGCCTGGATCTCTCCAGCGTCGAGGGCGGCGCAAATCGCCCGGTTCCGCACTACGCAAGTGTCGCAATAAGCCATCGCCGCGCGCCTATCATGCCCCTGTC
>JBARAF010000179.1:0-2410 GCA_049791695.1 Croceibacterium sp. | reverse complement strand
CCGCCGGGTATGACAGCGATCCTGCCGTGCGGGTACGCGCACGCGAACGCGGGCTGGCGGGCATCATCTGCGACACGCCGCAAGAAGCGGTGAGCGACGCCGATCTGGTGATCCTGTGCGTGCCGGTTGGCGCGATGGGCAGCGCGGCGCGCGAAATTGCCGACGCGCTGAAACCGGGCTGCCTGGTCAGCGACGTCGGATCGTCCAAGACCTCCATCTTGCGGATGCTGACCGAAGCCCTGCCGGGGCGCGACGTGATCCCCGCTCATCCGGTGGCGGGCACCGAACACAGCGGGCCGGATGCGGGCTTTGCCACCATGTTCCAGCAACGCTGGTGCATCATTACCCCGCCGCCCGGCGCCAAGCCGGAGAAGCTGGCTGAACTGGTGCATTTCTGGGAAGCGCTGGGGGCCATGGTGGAAACGATGGACCCGGAACACCATGACCGGGTGCTGGCCGTGACCAGCCATATCCCGCACCTGATCGCCTATACCATCGTCGGCACTGCCAGCGACCTGGAAGAAGTGACGCGGAGCGAGGTGATCAAGTTTTCCGCCGGTGGCTTCCGCGATTTCACCCGCATTGCCGCCAGCGATCCGACCATGTGGCGTGATGTCTTCCTGCACAACAAGGACGGCGTGCTGGACATGCTCGACCGGTTCCTGACCGACCTGGCGCTGATGCGCGAGGCGATCCGCGCCGGTGACGGCGAAACGATGTTTGACCTGTTCGCCCGCACCCGGTCCATCCGCCGGTCCATCGTGGCACTGGGGCAGGACGACGATCGCCCCGATTTCGGCCGCAAGCCCCCGGGGGAAGATCCGGCGGAATAAGCCGGTACGTGGGGTTCAATCGTTCAGTGCATTGATCCCGGCGTGGACCCGCGCTTCGGCCTCTTCACGGGCCAGGCCCGGCGGCACCGGTTCGCCAAAGCGGATCAGGATCGTACCGCCCACTTGTTTCCAGCGGCGGTGATAGACCGGGCCGCTTTTGACCGCGACCGGCACGATCGGCAGGCCCATCAACTTGTAGATGCCGGCAAAACCGCTCTTCAACTCAGGCCGGGTGCCGTGCGCCACCCGGGTGCCTTCGGGGAAAATCGCCAGCGGACGCCCTTCTGCCACCCGCTGGCGGGCCAGCGTCATCATCGCCCGCAACGTCTTGGCCCCCTGGTCCCGCGCCACCGGAATGGCGCCATAGGATGCAGCAGCTCGGCCCCAGCCGGGGATATCGAACAGTTCCCGCTTCGCGAACATTGCCGGGTACGGCAGCAGGGTGGGCAGGTCGATCGCTTCGAAAAAGCTTTCATGCTTCAGCGCATAGAGCACCGGAATATCCGACGGCGCGCCTTCGATCACCACCTTGATGCCCAGGATGTGGACCACGCACCAACGGTGGAAATGAGACCACCCTTCCGGCACCCAGCGGGCCAGGCGCGGCACCACGGCCGCCACCAGCACCGCCGTGCTGACGTAGATCACGCTGCCGATGTAAAACACCAGGTTGAAGGCCAGGTTACGCAACATCATCATGTCCTTCAGCCAGACCTTCGGCCGGGCTCATCAATCGGGCCCATCAACCCGGCCATGCCTGGACCAGCCAGGTGGCCAGCAGCTTGTGATATTCCAGGAACAGGGTCCACAGCTTCGGCTGGGATCGCACCGCGTCACGCACGATGGCGATGTTGCCGGGTAACGTGGCTTCCAGTTCCCGGGCGGCGCGGCGCATATGCCAGTCCGTGGTGACCAGCCGGATCGAACGGACCTTTTCGTGCGCCACCCAGTCGGCGGTTTCGCGCGCATTGCCACGGGTGTCCAGCGCGGCAAAGCCCAGCGTCACGCAACAGTCCATCAGGCGCGGCTCGACTTCGTATTCGGCGGCAAATTCGCGCGGCTTCACTTCCGCATCGACACCCGTCACCAGCATCTGCGGCGCGGCCCCGGCGCGCAGCATTTCCAGCCCGCGCGGAATGCGTCCACCAGCCCCGGTTGCGACCACGATGGCGTCGGTTTTCTGCGACCCGGCCGGTTGCGGCAGGGTGAAGGCGAACCATACGAAGCCCAGCGCCCAGGCAACCAGTACGAACGAGAGCAGGCGGCGGATCACAGCATTTTCCTCAGCGCGGCCAGTACGGTGAACCGCGCGGTCAGCATCGCCAGGATAATCCCGGTCAGCGGTATCGCCGCCAGCAAGGCCCAATCGACCGCGCCCAGCCCGCCACCGGCGACCATGCCGGAACCCAGCCGGGCAAACTGTTGCCCCAGCACCAGCACCGCGCCCAGCCCCAGCAGCAGCCCGGCCCCGCCGCCAATCGCCGCATCCATGCCGATCGAATTCTGGAACAGCCGGGCAATCTGCCCGTCGGTGCCGCCCAGCAGGTGGACAATCTCGATCGTGTCGTGGTTGGAAC
>JBARAF010000178.1:0-1851 GCA_049791695.1 Croceibacterium sp. | reverse complement strand
CGGTGGCCCCGTTACCGGGCTGCTCGGCGGCAGCTTCAACCCGGCGCACGGCGGGCATCGGCGAATCACGCTGTTCACGCAGGCCGCGCTTGGCCTGGACGAGGTCTGGTGGCTGGTTTCGCCCGGTAACCCGTTGAAACCAAAAGCAGGGATGGCCCCCTTGGGCGCGCGATTCGGTTCGGCCCAGGCCCAGGCGCGCAATGCCCGGATCAAGGTGACGGCGATCGAGCGCGAACTGGGCACCCGCTTTACCATCGACACCTTGCGCGCGCTGAAACGCCGCTACCCCCGCCGCCGGTTCGTGTGGATCATGGGGGCGGACAACCTAGCGCAATTCCACCAGTGGAAAAGCTGGCGCCAGATCGCCCGGGAAATGCCGATTGCGGTGGTGGCCCGCCCCGGGTATGATGCAGCCGCCCTCGCGAGCCCCGCGATGGTCTGGCTGCGGCGTTACCGGTTGTCTGCAGCAGGATTGGCCAACCGGCACGAATGGAGCGCACCCGCGCTGATTGAACTGCGTTTCGATCCTGATCTGCGCTCGGCAACCCAGATTCGCCGTGCAGATCCCCATTGGGCCAACCGCTTCGGCGGCTTATCGGCCAGGGATCAGGTGACGCATTCGCTCATTCACGATAGCGGAAAGGGGCGGCCCGCGTGACCGCCCTTGCGATGCGCCGTTCGTCCATTTGCCTTCACAGGAGCATGATCCCAACCGATGCCCAAAGCGCAAGCTATACCGGACCAGTCCGGCGCATCGACGATTTTCACCATGTCTGACAAACCTTTACATCTCCAGGCCGAACCTGGCTCGCTTCACGCACTGATCCTCCACCAGCTGGACGAGGACCAGGCGCAGGACGTCGTCTCGATTCCGCTGGAAGGCAAATCGACCATTGCGGACTTCATGATCATCGCTTCCGGCCGCTCCACGCGGCAAGTGGCGGCCATTGCTGCCCACCTGGGCGAGCAGCTGAAGAAGGGCGGCTTTGGCAATCCCCGCATCGAAGGGCTGCCTGCGGCCGACTGGGTGCTGGTCGACGCCGGCGACGTGGTCGTGCACCTGTTCCGCCCCGAAGTGCGCAGCTTCTACAACCTGGAACGGATGTGGGGCTTTGGCGAAGATGCGCCCGCCGTTGCGGGTAACGCTTGATCGCATCCGGCGCCGCCGCCTTCGCAGCGGCGCACAATGTGCTACGGGCGGTCCATGCTGTTGCACGTGATCGCCCGTGGAAAGATTGCCCGCACGCCCGAGGCAGACCTGGTTGCGCGCTATGAAAAGCGCATTGCCTGGCCCTTGCGGCTGACCGAACTGCCCGAAACGGGCGGCCGGATTCCCGATGCCCTGACGCCGGTGCGCACCGTGTTGCTGGACGAAAAGGGCAAGCAGCTTTCGTCACAGGAATTTGCCGCCACGCTGGGTACCTGGCGCGATGGCGGCATCCGCGAAACCCGCTTCGTGCTGGGCGCGGCGGATGGCCATTCGCCTGAAGAACGCGATGCGGCCGACCTGCTGTTCGCTTTCGGCAAGGCCACCTGGCCGCACCTGCTGGCCCGGGCGATGCTGCTGGAACAATTGTTCCGCGCCACCAGCATCCTTGCCGGGCATCCCTATCATCGGGCAGGGTAGCGTCATGCGGAAAGCGGGCGCGTTCCTGGTGCTGGTGGCCCTTGCGGCAGGCGTTGCCGCCACCGCCCCCAATGCCCCGCGCGTGCCCTCCGCCGCGCCCGCATTCGCCACGATCGAGGAAACCCGCGCCGCCATGCGCACCGCCTTGCGTGACCGGCAGGCGGCCGAAGTGCGCAGCGCCCGGCTGGAACGCGAAGCGGCTGCGGCCCGCAATGCCGCCGATC
>JBARAF010000177.1:0-8138 GCA_049791695.1 Croceibacterium sp. | reverse complement strand
CCATGCGGCTGACCGATGAAGGGCGCAATTTCTACGATGCGGTGGCCCCGCACCTGGAAGCCCTGGCCGTGGCGGTGGAACGCGAATCGGAGAATTTGCAGGTGCTGCGCCTGCGGCTGGGCGTGCTGCCGCTGTTCGGCACCCAGCGCCTGTTCCCCAAGCTGCCGGAACTGCGCGCGCTGCACCCACGCCTGCATATCGACATCGATACCGGCCCGCACCTGATTGACCGGGTGGGCGACACGCTGGACGCAGCGATCCTGCTGACCACCGATCCCGATCCCTCGTTCCATTGCGTGCGGCTGGACCGGAACACGATCCACGCCATCTGCAACACCACGCTGGCGGAAAAGCTGGGGCCCAACCCGGCCGTGAAGGACCTGGCCCAGCAGACCTTCCTGATGCACACCGACATGCCGCTGACTTTCGACGCCTGGCGCGAGGCGCTGGGCCTGCAGGCGCTGCAACCCAATGCCATCGACCATTACGATTCCGGCCAGCTGATCCTGGAAGCGGCAGCGCAGGGCCTGGGCATCGCACTGATGCATGATGACCACCTGAAACGGAACAACGACCCGCGGCTGGCCAAGCTGTTCGATGTCGAAATCGCCAGCCCCTATTCCTACTGGTTCGTCTGCCGCCCGGTGGACCTGGATTCGCGCCCGGTGCGGATCTTCCACGACTGGCTGGTCAACGCCGGGCTGTAGATTCTCGCGCTGGATTATCTCGGGGTAATAGTTCACATTGTGAATCATTGAGAAAACAAGGCGGGCCGCGCCAACAGGGAGAAAATATTACCATGAGAGCGATGATGAAGTGTGCGCTGCTGGCCGCCGTGGCCCTGGCGGCCGTGCCGTTCGCGGCGCAAGCGCAGATGCGCGCCCTGAGCGATCCTGTGGTCGGCCACCCGAACCCCGAATCGCTGTTCACCAGCCCGGACCGCAAGTTGAACCGCAACAAGCAGGCTGCGCTGCACATCCAGCGCGAACTGCTGAAATGCGGCGAATGGGGCCGCGCCGGGGAATGGCTGACCGATGCCTATATCCAGCACAACCCGGTTGCCGCATCCGGCCTGAAGGGCGTGCAGGAATACTTCATCAATGTAGCCAAGCGGGTGCCGACGCGCCCCTGCCCGGCGCTGAGCGCGAATGATCCGAATGCCGTGGTGACGGTTTCGGCGGAAGGCGATTACGTCACCATCCTGACCAAGCGCATCGTCCCTTATGCCGACGATCCCAGCAAGAGCTACACCACCACCTGGTTCGACACCTGGCGCTTCGTCGATGGCAAGGCCGATGAACATTGGGACCCGGCCACCCTGCCCGCCGGTCCGGCCGCGCCTGCCGCCACCGCGATGAATGTCGATACCGTACTGCGCGAAGCGAAAGATCGCGCGGCAATTGAAAAGCTGATGTGGGACTATGTCGCCGCTGCCGACGCGCTCGACGCAAACGCCTATGCCGCGGTGTTCACGCCCGATGGCGCTTTCGGGCAGTCCAAGGGTGTGGACGGGCTAAAAGGCATGATCAACGGCCTGCGCACCAGCATGGGCACCCGCTCTGCCGGGATGCACCACGTGATGTCGAACATGAACATCGAGTTCACCGGGCCGGACCGGGCGCGGGTCTATTATTACTGGCAGACCGTGTTCGGCGGCCCTGCAGGATCGGCAACGCCGCCGCGCGTGGCCGCCGTGGGCCGCGGGGCGGATGACGTGGTGCGCGTGAACGGCAAGTGGCTGATCCAGAACCGCAACGTGACCTACAAGCACCCCGCGGAAGGTAACCTGCCGACCACTGCCCCGGCTGCGCCGCCTCGCTGAGGCAAGCGGTCCTTCGCCCGTTCAGGGGCGAGGCCTGGAGTTAAAAAAAGGGGCGCCGGTGAGGCGCCCCTTTGTTGTTTCAGGCGACGGTCGCCTTGACGATCTTGCCCGGGGTCCGGGGCGGTTCGCCCTTGGGCAGCGCGTGAACGTGTTCCATGCCGCTCTCCACCTGGCCCCAGACGGTGTACTGGCGGTCCAGGAAGCGGGCGTCGTCCAGGCAGATGAAGAACTGGCTGTTGGCGCTGTCCGGCACGGCGGTGCGGGCCATCGAGCAGACGCCTTCGACGTGCGGTTCGGCGTTGAATTCAGCCTTGATGTCAGGCAGCTCGCTGCCGCCCATGCCGGTGCCGGTCGGATCGCCACCCTGGGCCATGAAGCCAGGAATCACGCGGTGGAAAACCACGCCATCGTAAAACCCTTCGCGGGCCAGACCGGTGATGCGTTCAACGTGGCCGGGGGCAAGGTCCGGGCGCAGGCGGATCACGACGTCGCCGCCTTCGCCATTGCCGTTGTCGAGGGTAAAGGTCAGCGTTTCGTCAGCCATTAGTCGTCTCTCCAGGAAATGCGTCGGGCCGATATAGGGGCGCGGGACGAATTGTCACCCGCTGCGCTTTGCTTTTGTCCCGTGCGAGGATAGGCAACCCGGATGGTCGAAACCCCGCTCCCTGATCTGGCTGAAGAACGCCTGCACGAGCAGGAGGAAGCGGCGCAGCAACTGGACGAAGATAACCGGCTGAAGCCCAGCTTCGTCGCCGCTGTCGTCGCCGCGCTGTCCGACCGGGATGAAGCGCGCGTCTACCAGCTGGTCGAACCGCTGCACCCGGCCGACATCGCCGACTTGTTCGAGCTGCTGAATTCCGACCTGCGCCCGTGGCTCGCCTCGGCCATCACCGACCTCCTGACCGGCGAAGTGATTGCCGAGCTGAACGATTATGTCCGCGAAGACATGATCGAGGCGCTGGCGCCGGAAGCCGTCGCCGAAATCGCCGAACAGCTCGACACCGACGACGCGGTGGCCCTGCTGGAAGATCTGGAGCCGGAAGACCAGCGCGCCATTCTGGCGGAAATGGAGCCGGAAGACCGCGCCGCGATCGAAAGCGCGCTGTCCTATCCGGACGAATCCGCCGGCCGCCTGATGCAGCGCGAGCTGGTGGCCGTGCCGGAACACATGACGGTCGGCGACCTGATCGATTACATGCGCGACAACGAGGACCTGCCGACCGAGTTCTGGGAGGTCTTCGTGGTCGACCACCGGCACCGCCCGGTCGGCACCTGCCAGCTCAGCTGGATCCTGCGCACCCCGCGTTCCATTGCCCTGTCCGACGTGATGAAGCGCAACCAGGCGCTGATCCCGGTGACGATGGACCAGGAAGAAGTCGCGCTCCGCTTCCAGAAATACGCACTGATCAGCGCCGCCGTGGTGGACGAAAGCGGCCGCCTTGTCGGGCAGCTGACGGTCGATGACATCGTCCACATCATCCAGGAAGAAGCGGGCGAGGACGCCCTCCTGCTGTCCGGCGCCGGCGATGGCGACATCAACGAACCGATCCGCGACGCCTATTCCGCGCGCGTCCGCTGGCTGCTGACCAACCTGTTGACCGCGTCCGTCGCCAGTTTCGTGATCAGCCGGTTTGAACACGTGATCGCCCAGATGGTCGCCCTGGCCATCCTGATGCCGATCGTCGCCGGGATTGGTGGCAATGCCGGCACCCAGACCCTGGCCGTGACTGTGCGCGCCCTCGCCACCAACCAGCTGACCAGTTCCAACACCTGGCGCGCGGTGCGGCGTGAAATGTCCATTGCCCTGCTGAACGGCGTGACCATCGCCGTGGTGATCGGCGTGGTCGTCAGCCTGCTGTTTGCCAACATGGCACTGGGCGGGGTGATCGCGCTGGCGATGATGTGCAACATCCTGATCGCCGGGATGGCCGGGGTGCTGGTGCCGCTGACGCTGGAACGGCTGAAGGCCGACCCGGCCATTTCCAGTTCGATCTTCGTCACCATGACGACCGATTCGATGGGCTTCCTGGTATTCCTCGGCCTCGCCACCGCGTTCAATCTGGTGGGGTAACTCCATGCCCCTGAACATGACCAAGGTCGCCTATGGCGCGACGAGCTTTGACGAAATCCGCAGCTGGTTTGCCGGGGATGAAGCGGAAAAGCGCACGACCACCCGGTACCTGCCCAAGCGGCATGAAGAGATGGCGGGCGGTTCGCTGTACTGGATTTTCCAGCACGCAATCGTGGCGCGCAGCCCGATCCTGCGGTTCGAACAGGGCGAAGACAGGCGCTGGGCCATCGTGCTGGAAAACCGCCTGATCCGCGTCGATCCCAAGGCCAAGCGCGCCCACCAGGGCTGGCGTTACCTGACCGAAAAGGATGCCCCGCGCGATCTGGCGGCAGGCGATCAGGGCGGCGATACCCTGCCCGGCAAGCTGGTGCGTGAACTGAGCAAGCTGGGGCTGGCTTAAGCCGCCTGTTCCAGCCCGGCCACCTGCCGCAGGAGGCTGGCATAGTCCGCCGCATCGCGGGCACCGGTGACGAGGTACTTGCCCTGGAACACGAAGCTGGGGACCGAACTGATCCCCGCATCGACTCCGCGCTGTTCCTCCATCCGGGTGGCAACAGTCAGCGCCTCTTCGTCCAGCGCCTCTGCCGCGGCGGAACGGTCAAACCCGGCCTCGGCAGCGATGTTCAGCAATTCTTCGCGGTCGCCGATCGGGCGGACCTGCTGGAAATGCGCCCGAAGCAGCGCCAGCTTCAGCTCCCCTTGCGCCTGCGGCCCGCCAGTGGCCAGGGCCCATCGCAACAGCTTGTGCGCTTCAAAGGTGTTCCACATCATCGCCGGATCGCCGAACTGCATCGGGAACCCGGCCCGGTCCGCAGCAGCCTGCAATTGCGTGCGCATCGCGGCCACATCTTCCAGGCTGCGGCCATAGACTTCGGCCAGATGCTTGTCCTGTTCCTTGCCTTCTGCCGGCATGTCCGGGTTCAGTTCGAACGGCATGAAGCGGGTTTCCACCTCGATTTCGCCATCCACCTGCTCCACCGCGCGAAGGAACTGGGCATAGCCAATCGCGCACCAGGGGCACATCACGTCCGACCAGATGTCGACGGTTACGGTCTTGGTCATGTGCGGTTCTCCAGCCACCAGCTGAGCAAATAATGGGCAATCGCCTGTTTGGGCGGGGGAATGAAACTGCTGCCATCCTTGCCCAGTTCCATCGCCTCGGTCACTTCGGCACGGGTATACCAGCGCGCGTCCTGAATTTCCGAAAAGTCGATATCCAGCGCGAAATCATCCGCCTGCGCGATGCAGCCGATCATCAGTTGTGACGGGAACGGCCACGGCTGGCTGGCGATATAGACGACATCGCGCACCCGCACGCCCGCTTCTTCGAACACTTCGCGGATCACCGCTTCCTCAATTGTTTCACCCGGTTCGATGAACCCGGCCAGCGCGGAGTAACTGCGTTCGGGAAAGCGGGACTGGCGGCCCAGCAGCAGTTGCCCCCGGCATTCCACCAGCATGATCGCCACCGGATCCACCCGCGGGAAATGCTGGGCCTTGCAGCCGCCGCAGTCGCGCTGCCAGCCACCCTTGGCGGGCTGGGTCGGCTGGCCGCAGCGGGCGCAGAAGCGGTGGCGGGCGTGCCAATCGAGCACGCTGCGGGCCGTGCCGTAAATCGCCACTTCCTCTGCCGACAGGGTGGCAATCGAGCCCCAGGTCTTGCGATGGGTGAAGGCCGGGTCCGGATCGCCTTCTGCGGGCACGGCAGCGAACCGGGCCACGCCGTCCAGCATCCCCAGGAACACCAGTTCCGCCCCCGTTGGCGCGGCACTGGCAGGCAGCCATTGCAACGGGCCACCCTCCGCAATTTCCGGAGCCAGGCCATCGAGGTTGAGCAACAGCGCATCACCGGCCAACAGCGCGGCCAGCCGCTCCGGATCGCCGCGCAGGTGATCGTCCCGGTCAAGCGGGGCATTGGCGAAAGCGATGTTCATGAGGCGATGCTCATGCGGCCAGCTGCGCCGCCCGGTCACGCAGCACGGCGGTGACGAATTCCTTGTCCAGCGGATAGGTCATGCTGGGCATATACTGGGTGAACAGGCTGAACCGCAGACTGTTCTTCAGGTCCACCAGCCCCCCGGTGCCCGCCGCGCCGAACCAGCCGAAGATGCCTTCAAACGCCCCGGTGCCGACCAGCCCGCCTGCGCCGTAGCCAAGATCAAGGTCCATGTAAGAGAACGCATTGCGCGTCGGCATGGTGTCCGGGAACAGGTTGGATGATCCCAGCCGCACCGCCGCCTCGCTCATCACCCGCTTGCCATCAATCACCCCGCCACCGGCCAGCATCTGCAGGAACCGGTCGTAATCCTGCGGGCAGGACACCAGCCCGGAACCGCCCATCGGGAACGCCGGCTGGTCAAGGAAGATCGAACTTTCGCCTGGATCCACCGGCACCAGCAGCCCGTCCGCCACCAGGTAATTGGTGGTCAGGCGGTGCTTTTCGCTGTCCGGCACGCGGAAGAAGCTGCTGTTCATGCCGCAGGGATCGAAAATGCGCTGTTGCAGGAAGCTGTCGAAGCTTTGCCCGCTGACCACTTCGATCAGCCGCCCGGTCAGGTCCAGCCCGACGGAATAGCACCACTTCGTGCCCGGCTGGTAGACCAGCGGCAGGGTGGCGATCTGGTCTGCCCAGTGGTCCAGCCCGCCAATTGTCTTGCCGCGTTCGATGATCGGGATGGGCAGGCGGGTGGTCTGGCTGGGCATCAGCCCGCGTTCCATCATTGCATCGCGCAATGGCCCTTGCTGCACGATGCCATAGCCAAGGCCAGCCGTATGGGTGACCAGGTGCCGCAGGGTAATCGGCCGCACCGCCGGTTCCAGATTGTCGGCGGTGATCGCGCCATCGGCCACTTTCTGAACCTGCATCTTGGCAAAGGCAGGCAGGAAATCGCTGATCGGCTGGTCGAGGCCAATCTTGCCCTCATCCACCAGCATCATCGCCGCCATGCCGGTGATCGGCTTGGTCATCGAATAGACGCGGTACAGGCTGTCCGGGGCAGAGGCGCGGGTGCCGGTCAGGCTGTCCAGCCCGTGCGCGACAAAGGCCGGGGCTTCCTGCCGCCAGCCCAGCGCGGCGACCATGCCGGCCACCTTGCGGGCAGAGACATAGTCCCGCAGCAGCCCGTCCACCGTGTACCACCCGCCCGGCACCCCTTGCGCCAGTGCGGGAGCAAAGGGCGTGGCAGCCAGCGCCGCCCCTGCGCCCAGCATGGCACTGCCGCGCAGCAGCGCACGGCGCGAAAGGTTCGATTCGATCACGGCGGTCCTCTCCAAGTCCGGTGTTGCGCGCAGCCTAGGGGCAATTCAGTGGCAGGTGAAGGTGCAGGCGGTACCTTGCAAATTCAGGTCTTGAACCGCCCGGTGCCTTACCCATGTAAGACACTATGCTGAACCTGCTTTCGATCATGACCGGTCTCGTCGCGCTGCTGCTGGCGATCCCTTCCACCATCCCGTTCCTCGGCTGGGGCAACTGGTTCGTCTTGCCCATCGCCGTGGTCGGGATCGGCCTTGGCGC
The DNA here is from genome assembly GCA_049791695.1 of Croceibacterium sp. Taxonomy (GTDB): domain Bacteria; phylum Pseudomonadota; class Alphaproteobacteria; order Sphingomonadales; family Sphingomonadaceae; genus Croceibacterium_C. The sequence continues at coordinate 731 of JBARAF010000177.1, read as the reverse complement.
GTTGTCGAGCAGCAACGGCGGGCGCAATTTCTGCCTGATCGTGTTTGCCGTGGCGGTCGTGCGGCTGATGCTGGGCGGCGGGATCGTGTGATCTAGCGGCTGGCCTTGGCCAGCACGGCTGCCTTGGCGAACAGCGTGGGCAAGCCTGCCTGTTCGATGCCGGCCACCGGGTGCCATTCGCCCTGTGGCAGTTGACCGCCAGCCCATGCCATCACGTCCAGTTCCAGCGCAAAGTGGGTGAAGACGTGGCGCACGGTGCCGAGGTGGGTCCAGTCCCCGGCCAGCGGCGGTTCGCCTGAACCGTCCTCCTTGGCGCTCCAGCCATCATCTGGCAGCGCCTTCATGCCACCCAGCATCCCGCTGGGCGGGCGGGTGACCAGCAGCACCTGCCCATCGTGCTCCACCCACCATGCCCGTCCGCGACGAACCGGCTTGGGCTTCTTCTGGGCCTTCACCGGCAATTCCGCCTGCCGCCCCTGGGCCCGCGCCTGGCAGTCTTCCGCCAGCGGACACAGCAAGCAGCGCGGTTCCCGCACTGCGCAAAGGCTGGAGCCAAGATCCATCATCGCTTGCGCAAAATCGCCTGACCTCTGCGCCGGAGTAATCCGGTCCGCCGCCGCACGGATCGCCGGGCGGGCGGCGGGCAGCGGCGTGTCGATCGCGAACAGCCGCGCCACCACCCGTTCGACGTTGGCATCCACCACCACTGCCCGCTGGCCAAAGGCAATCGC
>JBARAF010000176.1:0-3161 GCA_049791695.1 Croceibacterium sp. | reverse complement strand
GAATAGCGCCATCCATCTGGGCGGCGCCGGTAATCATATTTTTAATAAAGTCCGCATGTCCGGGACAGTCGACATGGGCATAATGCCGCTTGGCCGTCTCGTACTCAACGTGCGCGATGGCGATGGTCATACCTCTCGCCTTTTCTTCCGGGGCGTTATCAATAGCTTCGAAGGCTCTGTATGAGGCAAGACCGGCTTTGGACAAGACCAGTGTAATTGCCGCGGTCAACGTTGTCTTGCCGTGGTCTACGTGTCCAATCGTACCGACGTTTACATGCGGTTTTGTCCTGTCAAATTTCTGCTTAGCCATTTCATCCTCCCTTTTTTACGAGCCCACCATCGGATTCGAACCGATGACCCCGTTCTTACCAAGAACGTGCTCTACCGACTGAGCTAGGTGGGCGTCGGTATTTATTATACCGATTATGCCTGCTACTTGTCTATAGCAGGCCTGTTATTTGTCTATACTTGGTTATTTATACGGGTTAATACTGATGGTGGAGGGAGCAAGATTCGAACTTGCGTAGCCCTTAGGGCGGCAGATTTACAGTCTGCTCCGATTGGCCGCTCCGGCATCCCTCCAGACATGACCTGACGTATGAACCCAGCCCGAGAAGGGAATCGAACCCCCAACCTAGCGATTACAAATCGCTTGCGCTACCGTTGCGCCACTCGGGCATTGAACTCAAACCCCATTACGGAAAAAATATTGGGGTAACTTAACAATTATAAGTACGCTGAACGTAAAAGTCAAGCTGTACGCACGTTCCGCGCGAACGCGCTAACGGTAAATAATATAGCGCATTTGTCTCTTGAAAATGAACCCGGATATCAGCCCCACCGCCAGTCCTCCCAGGTGCGCCTGCCAGGCCACGCCGGGGATAAAAGACCATATCACGAAGAACACCAGCACTACCACCCATAACGGCATGGGGACGATAAACCAGAGGAACACTTTCATTTTCGGCATCAAGATAACCAGCGCCCCAGCCAGGGCGTAAACCGCGCCGGAAGCCCCGATAGCTATCGTCATCGGGTCTCCGAGCAAGAGATAGAGGAGGTTACCGGCCAGACCACCGCAGAAATATACGAGTAAAAATCTCCATCCTCCCATCATCTTATAAACGACACGTCCGAAGAAAAAAAGCGTTATCATGTTCCCGAACAGGTGCCAGAATCCACCGTGTACGAACATATTCGTCACTATCGTCCAGGGTCTTTCCGTGAAGAGCGAAGGCGCAAGCCCCAGCATGGTTATCAAATCGGAATTTATTATTGTAGCCAGAAAGACAATCAGGTTAGCGGCAATAATGGCAAAGATGGGATTAATCGCCAGGTTATTGAAAGACCTCCCTCCCCAGTTACCCCTCCGTGGGGAAGACGGCCTCACATAATCTCTATCGCTTAACGGCACTCATTTACCCCCGATTCACAAAAACACAATTATTATATATTATATCAGTTTTGAGATGGAAGCACAGTATTTACGGGCACTCGACTAGAACAGGTTTTTGTGTTCGTAGAATATAGATGCTTTACGTGGCGAACCGGACCGCAAACGGTATCGGCCGGCCGACCGATACCGTATTCATCCGATACCCTATACTTAATTCACGAAAACCGAGGCTGAAAAAGCTACTTATCGTATTCTCCCGGCGCGTCCGGAAGCCCGCACGTGCGGTATTCACATTATTTACCGGACTTATTCGGACGCCACTTGTCAATAGATGCGCTGCCCATGTAACCATAACCTGTGGTTTTCCATAAGGGACTCTTCTCCCCGCCCACGACGATGATATTGATATTGTCCGGATTGTGATAGGGAGCTATAAGCGCATCGTCCGGCAGCTTTTTCCATGAAGCGTAAGGCTCCGTTCCCTTGTACGCTTCCGAGGCTATCAGCATATCGATATAGTCCATCTTCCAATATTGTCCTGCCGGCATCTTCATGTTCTTGGATATCCATTTCGCCAGGTCCTGTTTGGTCTTAAAGCCTTCGTTTTCTTTCAGGTTCCTGGCCACCAGCGGGTCCATGACGATTGTCGCGGCGGAATTAAGCGGAGGCATTACCGCCAGTTGGATATTCAATTCCTCTCCGAACGACCGGTGAGAAGCCGCTCCCGAGGTGCTTAAAAAAGCCCACCCCTGGAAGAGGCTCACGACACTCTCATCCGCTTTGTAACCTTTAGTAACATGGAAAGGCTCCCAGACGCTTCTCTCTTCGTTCTCGGCGACGCAATTATTGTTATAGTTCAGATTATTCCCCTGCGAACTCCAATACGTTTTATCAGGCTTGGCATTCCCCCGGCAAATACTCATTAATGTCCAGGCTCTGCCGATTACCGAATTTGCCTGATTTACCGGACTGAATGCGCCGATACCGGAGTTCATGCCGATTTCATTGCGAATGGGACCGTTCACGATAACCATCGTTCCGAAGGCTGTTGTCGACCCCATAATCGACGGAAATCTGGTGGACGCTATAGCCAGTATCACGGGGAAGTATTCCGGCTTGGCCCCGGCCATAACCGCAATAACCGCAATATTCCGGACGGTGTATTTGATGACTTCTCCGGTAGTGAAACTGAATGATTCTACAGCTACATCATCCGGGGCGGCGCATGTCCCGGCGAGCATTTTCTTTACCCTTTCCTCGGTAGGGAGAATGATGGGGAGCCCATCCGTCCAACCTTTATCATAAAAGAGCTGCTGTAAATTATCTTCCGTATCTTTTTTAAGGAATAACTCCGGCGCTGCGGCTTTAACAGGCGGAGGAGGCGGAGGGGCCATTTTCCTTTCTTTTGCCGGCTTGGTCAACAGGTCGATTATTTCATCGATGACCGGCTTGCCTGTTTGGGGGTCATTGCCGGCGATAAATTTATCGAGGACTTCAGGAGACATACCTATCACCGGAAGCGGCGTATACACGAAAGGTAGGGAAGCGGTTCTCGGGTTATCCTTGGCAACACCTTCCATCGTGTTACTTGAGATAGGAGCAACCGGGATACTATAGTTCTGTTCAAGATTTGTACTACCTGCAGCGACCGCTGCAATACAGCCCGGTCAGCCCGCCACCCCGAGGACAACCGCATGGCCCTTTGACTTGATTTCCTCCCAGAGGTCATTTTTGTCATCCATGAACACATTACCCGGTTTCCGCT
>JBARAF010000175.1:0-4217 GCA_049791695.1 Croceibacterium sp. | reverse complement strand
GTGCCGGGTGGCGTCGCCAGCGCCCAGAACGCGCCGCTGGCCTCTGCCCAGCCGGCGGAAGCTTTCGATTATCGCACCTGGGATGCGTACCTGGGCGGGGCGGAAAGCAGCCAGTTCACCGCGTTGGACCAGATCAACAAAGGCAACGTTGCCCAGTTGCAGGTCGCCTGGACTTACGAAACCGGCGCCGGGCAGCCGCCGCGCTTCAACCCGATCGTTGCCAACGGGCTGATGTATGTCATCCGGGGCGACAACCAGATCGCCGCGCTCAACCCGGCCACCGGCGCGGAAGTTTGGCGGACCAGCCTGACCGGCCGCATCGGCGCACGCGGCATCAACTACTGGCAGAGCAAGGATGGCGCCGACCGCCGCCTGATGGTGATCAACGACGGGATGCTGCGCGCGATTGACGCCCGCACCGGCCAGCTGATCGGCAGCTTCGGCACCGACGGCAAGGTCGACATGCGGGATGGCCTGCCGGAAGGCACCGTCACGCCGCGGATGCTCCAGACCGACAACCCGGGCCGCATCTTCGAAAACCTGATCATCGTGTCGCTGCCGGCCGGTGCCTATGACTATGCTTCCAGCCCGGCGGACATCCAGGCCTATGACGTGGTCACGGGCGAACGGAAGTGGGTGTTCCACGTCGTCCCCCGCGTGGGCGAATTCGGGTCTGACACCTGGCCGGAAAAGGACCGCGAAAAGTTTGGCGGGATCCACAACTGGTCGGAATTCACCGTCGATCCGGAACTGGGCATCGCATTCGTGCCGACCGGTACCGCCCGGTATGACTTTTACGGCGGCAACCGCCCGGGCAACAACCTGTTCGCCAATTCGCTGGTCGCGCTCGATGCCCGCACCGGCAAGCGCATCTGGCATTTCCAGACTGTGCATCACGATCTGTGGGATTTCGATCTTCCGGTCGCGCCCAAGCTGATGACCATCACCAAGGATGGCAAGCGGATCCCGATTGTGGCCCAGGCGTCCAAGCAGGGCTTCCTCTATGTATTCGACCGCCGCACCGGCGAACCGATCTGGCCGATCAAGGAAACCCCGGTTCCCGCATCGGACGTCCCGGGTGAAAAGGCATCGCCCACCCAGCCGATCCCGACCTGGCCGGAACCCTTCGCGCGTCAGCACTTCACCGCGGACGACATCAACCCGCTGCTGCCCGAAGCCGACCAGGCCAAGCTGCGCGAATTGCTGAAGACCGCGCGCAACGAAGGGCCGTTTACCCCGCCCAGCCTGCGCGGTTCGATTTCCATGCCGGGCCACAACGGCGGTGCCAACTGGGGCAACGTCGCGGTTGATCCGCAGCACCAGCGGTTGTTTGTCGTCAGCCGCGAACTGCCGCTGTTGATCAAGCTGAACCCCGACAACCGGCCGGAAGCGGCGGCCGCCATGCCCAACGGCTCGGCTGACACCAATCCGTACAAGTCGCCGGTCAACTTCCTGCTGCAGAGCAACGGCATGGTGGCGATGAAGCCGCCGTTTTCGTACCTGACCGCTTACGACATGAACTCCGGCAAGATCGCCTGGCGCATCCCCAACGGCACCGTGGGCAACGTGCCGGGCGAAGACGTTGGCGCGCAGGCCAGCCGGGGTGGCCCGGTGGCCACTGCCAACGGCCTGCTGTTCATCGGCACTGCGACCGACCGCACTTTCCGCGCCCGCGATGCGGAAACCGGCGCGGTCCTGTGGGAGCACAAGCTGGATGCGGCGACCGAAGGCGTTCCTGCCGTCTATGAAGTGGATGGTCGCCAGTTCGTGACCATCCCGGTTGGTGGCGAAGGCCACTTTGCCGGTGGCCTGGGCCTCGGTGCCCCGGGGCCGAGCCGTTACGTGACCTTTGCCCTGCCGGCGAAGGCCAAGTGATGCGCCGCGCCGCCGCCCTGCTGGCCGCTGCCGCTATTGCGCTGTCGCCGGTTGTGGCGGCGGCGCAGCAAGCTGTCGATCTCACGGTCGTCCCGCCAATCCCGCTGACTTTCAAGGCCAAGACCACCAGCTGGGGCGAACCGGATTTCCGGGGCGGCTGGCCGATCGACCATTTGAACGGCCGCACCCCGCTGGAACGGGACCCGAAACACGGCAACCGCGCCTTCCTGACCGACGAGGAATTTGCCGAGCGCGATACTGCCGTGGCGCAGCTCGCCCGCCGGTACCAAAACGAGGAAGAAAAGGGCACGATGGGCATCGGCCACTGGGCCGAAGTCGCCAGCGCCAACCGCCGCACCAGCTGGATCATCAGCCCGGCCAATGGCCGCCTCCCCGCCTATACCGATGAAGGCAAGCGCCTGTCGGGCGAAATGCGCAGCACCTGGCGCGCCGGGCAGACCTTTGACTGGACCAATGATTTCGACAGCTGGGACCGCTGCATCACGCGTGGCCTTCCGGCATCGATGTTCCCGTTCATGTACAACAACGGGATGCGCATCTTCCAATCGCCGGGCGTGGTCGCACTGCAGATGGAAATGGTCCACGAAACGCGGATCATCCCCACCCACGGCCGGCCCGGCATCCCTGCCCAGGTTCTCAACTGGCTGGGCGAAAGCCGCGGCCACTGGGAAAATGGCAACACGCTGGTGGTGGAAACCACCAACCTGAAGCCGGGCCCCAGCGCCACCAACATCGGCACCACCGGCTCCCCCCGGTTCAACGATACACCGGTCAGCTCCGCTGCGAAGATCACCGAACGGTTCGTGATGACCGGGCCGGACACCATCGTTTACGAAGTGACGCTGAACGATCCGGTGGTGTTCACCGCGCCGTGGACCGCACGGCTGGATTGGCAGCGGGACGACGGCTTCGAAATCTTCGAATACGCCTGCCACGAAGGCAACGTGCAGGTGCGCAATTACATCACGTCCAGCCGCGCCGCCCGTGCCGCCGCCGCAGCACCGGCCACCACCCCGGCAGCAGCGCAGTAAGCCAGTATAAGGCCGGGCACCCGCAGAGGGCCCGGTGCAGGAGAGGATTGCGATGAAGACACGTTCTTCCGCCCGTTTGCTTGCCGCCGCGCTGCTGGCAGCGTCCGTCATGTCCGGGCCAGTGGCTGCACAAACGCAGGTTCCAACGGACCTGACGCAGATGCCGCCGGTGTCCAACGCGTTCAAGCCGAAGAAAACCAGCTGGGGCGATCCCGACCTGCGCGGCACCTGGCCGATCAACGATATTGCCGAACTGCCGGTGGAACGCCCGGCAAGGTTCGGCAACCGCCAGTGGATGAGCGACGAGGAAGTGGCCCAGGCCGCCGCCCGCGCCACCCAGTTGCAGACCGCCTACAAGCAGGAAGAACAGGAAGAAACGATCGGCCGCGGCCACTGGATCGAATACCTGGCCGAAAGCCGCCGCACGGGGATGCTGGTCGATCCGGCGGACGGCCAGCTGCCGGAACTGACCGACGAAGGCAAATGGCGCGCATCGCACCTGCGTTCCAGCTGGGTGGCCGGGCAGACCTATGACTGGCTGGACGATTTCGACAGCTGGGACCGCTGCACTACGCGCGGTTTCCCGGCATCGATGCTGCCGTTCCGGTACAACAACGGCATCCGCATTTTCCAGACGCCGGGATACGTGGTGATCCAGCTGGAAATGCTCGGCACCCGGATCATCCCGCTGGGGGACAAGGCGGCAGCCTGGCCCGCCGGGGTCGATGGCTGGATGGGCAACAGCCGGGGCAAATGGGAAGACGGCAACACGCTGGTGATCGAAACCGATCACATCCGCCCCGGTGCCTCGCCCCTGAACATGGCCACGCGCGGCGTGCCGCCCAACAACGTGCTGCCGACCAGCGAACAGGCAAAAGTGGTGGAACGGCTGCACATGGTGGGGCCCAACACGATCACCTATGAAATGACCTATGCCGATGCTGTGGTGTGGCAGGCGCCGTTCACCCTGCGGGTCGACTGGACGCGCGACCAGAAGTACGAATTCTTCGAATATGCCTGCCACGAAGGCAACGTGCAGCCGCGCAACTACATCTCGTCCAACCGCGCGCTGCGGGCGCAGCAATCGGCAGAAGCGCGGGCGAAGCTGGCCTCGTTGCCGACGCCCGTCGCGGCACCAGCGCCTGCTCCGGCAGCAAAACCTGCCCGGCGGCGCCGCTGATGCCGCGCCTCAAATCCATTTCTGACAGGAAACCCGCCATGGCCCGTAACCACCTCGCCCGTACCTTGCTCGCCTGCACCCTGCTGGCGACAGCCGCCAGCGCCTGCACC
>JBARAF010000174.1:0-7846 GCA_049791695.1 Croceibacterium sp. | reverse complement strand
AGCCAGGGGCGCGTGGCCCGCTCGACATCGGTGGACGGGACCTGTTGCAGGGTAATGCCCAGCAGTCGCAGGTTCAACACGAGCACCGCCCCGCCCAGCACGGCCATCGACAGCAAGTGGAAGGTCTCGATCAGTGAGAACAGCCACAGCGATTCGTTGAGGCCTTTCAGCGCCGGGACTTGCGCCAGCCGGTCAAACGCCTGCGCAAAGACGGGGGCCAGATTGTTGAGGTTCTGGCCAGCAATCACAGGGCCAGCCCTCCTTCCGCCTTGGCCAGGGCGGCGGTATAATCCGCGCACTGGGAAAAGGCCGCAACGAAGCCGGTCGCCTGGTCGCAGGCGAACCAGTCATAAGCGGCATAGCGGCCGGTCACGACCACCAGCACCCACAGGGTCAACGATGCGGCGGCCGACAGGCGCGCAGGCAGCGGCGGCTTTGGCTGGGCATCCCACCGCGCGCGATCCGCCTGCACCCGGCGATGGAAGATGACAATGTTGATGGCAGCCGCGATCAGCACCACGGCTTTGATGCGGAACACGAAGCCGTGATAATATTCCAACGGATTGGCGAAGAACAGCGCGGCCCCTGTCAGCAGCATCACCGTGAACCCGGCCACGGTATAAGGCAGCACGCTGTCCGCCACGGCCGATACCGGCACTTTGCGCCAGGCCACGCCAAGCAGTCGCAGGTCGACGAACAGGATCGAGCCGACGAACAGCATGATCGTCAGCACATGGGCGCCTTCCAGCAGCATCCACAGGTTCTCTGATCCCTGCAGCCGCGCGCTCCAGCTGGTGTCGGCAATGGCATGGCCGCTGGCGTCCACCGCCGCACCCAGCTGGAACTGGACATAGGCCAGTGCATCGGAAACCGCTTGGGACATCGCATCACCTCGATAGGGAATTGCGCGACGGCTAGCCTCTCGCAAGCGCGAGCCGAACCAAGCATTGGTCATATGCTTGTGACCGGATTGACAGTGCCGGGCACCACGCTAGGCACCGGCGAGGTCAACAGGTTCGAACTGGTGCAAGCCTATGTTGCTGCGGATTTCGATGCGCCGCGCTCGGCCGGGCAAACATCAGCGCGCTGGGCCTGCGGGCGGAAGTTGCGCTCCCCGGTTTGATCGGTTTGCCGCCTGTCGCCCGCTGTGGCTGGCCAACCGCCGCGACAGTTTCTCCACCTCCGGTCTGCGCGATGCGAGCGGCGCGGCGGACAATTTTACCGGGCACCAGTTCGACAGCCGGATACGCTATTGGCTTGCTCCGGGCCGCCTGCGCAGACCGGCACCTGTCAGGCGGTGCCTGGTGTGCCATGCCATCCACTGGCATGGTCATTTCCTATAACGCCGGCGGCTCAAGGGTACCCAACCACGACACGATGGTCAGGACCACAAGTCCGAGCGACAGCTCGGCTGTGATTGAAAGTTTAAGTCTCCGCAATTGAGCCTCGCCCGGCCCCGCAAAACCGCTCTGCATTCCGGCGAGCGCTGGGACCAGCCACCAGCGATGAGCGGCCGCAAGGAGCAGCATCCCGGAAAATGCGCCGAGTTTGAGCGCCAGAAGGCGGCCATAAGGCGAGATCAGGATGGCGCTGACATCGGATCCGGCCAGAAACCAGGTGTTGACCGCGCCGGTCAGGCAAATAATCGCCACCAGCCAGGTGCCCACGCCGGAAAACCGGGCCAGTACTTGGTGCAGGAACCCGACTTTCGCTGGATCTCCCCTCACGCTTGAAACCAACAGCGCGAAAACCACCAGAGCGCCGATCCAGAACCCAGCCGCCAGCGCGTGGGAGAAGTCCGCTGCCAGGTGGAGCGCGTGGCCAGAGCCGTCCGTTGCTGCGCCGTGGCCGCTCCAGGCAAAGCTTACGGTCGCAATTGCGCCGAAAACTGCGGCCACTACCCACCCGATGCGAACCGGAATTCGAGGCACGGCGAGGCACAGGAAGGCTGCCAGTCCAGCGGCCATCCTGACCACCGCCGCCTTGCCAAGATCCATCGTGCCGATCACCAGCGCAAGGTTTGGCAGCTTCAGGGCCTCATCGATGGAGCCGGCCAGTATCGCAGTCTGGACCAGAAGGCCGCCGGCACTGGCAAGGGCCAGGATCACCGCCGCTACCGGCAACAGCAGGCGCTGCAAATGCCATGCGGCCAATGCTGGCCCTGGCACAAACAGCAACAGGAACAGCGTCGAACCGCACAGGATCGACGCTGCTCCAAATTGCAGGAAGCGGAAGGTTACGAGTGCCGCTTCCACGGGCGTCACTTCACGGTAAAGGGAACGCTGCCTTCCATACGATGACCATCCGCGCCGGCGGCCACCCACTTGATCGAATAACTGCCCTTCATGAAGGCGCCCTGCGGCGTCAGCGTCATGGTTTTGCCGTCACCGCTGAACTTTACCTTCACCGGGATTTTCATGTCATGGCCAATCATGGTGACATCAGCCTTGGAGAAAGCCTGTGCCAGTTTTTCATTGAAGGTAAGCGTAATGCTGCGCGGAGCCGCAATCGCCGCGTCTGCTGCGGGGTTGGAGCGGACGAGGTGGGTGTGGGCGGCAGCTGGCACGGAAAGTCCGAGTGCGAGCCCGGCGGCGGCGGCAGTCAAAGTGATACGCATGAAGGTATTCCTCTCAAATGTGATTGCTGGATAAGCGCAATGGCAATGCACTTGCGGTCGGAACCGGAGCGGGAGCATGCGGCGGTTCCGGGTTGGCCGGCTGGGTGTACTGTTCATGTCCGGCGTGTGGGGCTGCCGGCGCGGTTTGGGCAACGGCCTGAGTGGCTATGTCAAGCGCGGCGAGGTCGCCCAGGATCGGGCAATCGGGCCGATCGTCACCGGCACAACTATCCGCCAGCTGCATCAGCGCCGCTCGCATCTGCTCCAGATCCTGCACGCGTTGTTTCAGTTCGGCCGCGCGGCTCATCGCCAGCAGCTTGACATCCGCGCTGCTGCGACCGCGATCGTGCCACAACGCCAGCAGCTGGCGGATCTCCTCGATCGGAAACCCAAGATCGCGGGCCCGGCGGATGAAGTGCAGCCCACGCAGATCCGCCTCGTCATAATCGCGATAGCCCGAATCCCGACGCGGGGCCGCATCGATCAGCCCGATCTTTTCATAATGGCGGATCATCCGTTCGCTGATGCCCGTTGCTGTCGCTGCCTGACCGATTTTCATGGCCTGTCCCGTCAGAGCTTCACGGTGCGCAAGCGCAACGAATTGCCGATCACCGCCACCGAACTGAAGGCCATGGCGGCCCCGGCAATCATCGGGTTCAACAGCAGCCCATTCCACGGATAGAGGATCCCGGCCGCAATCGGCACCCCGGCAGCGTTGAACACGAATGAAAAGAACAGGTTCTGCCGGATGTTGCGCATCACAGCGCGGCTCAGCCGGCGTGCCCGAACGATACCGCCGAGATCGCCCTTGACCAAGGTGACTGCCGCGCTTTCCATCGCCACGTCCGTACCGGTGCCCATAGCGATGCCGACATGCGCGGCCGCGAGTGCCGGGGCATCATTGATCCCGTCACCCGCCATGGCCACCCGGCGGCCTTCGCCCTTCAGCCGTTCCACCATGGCCTGCTTCTGTTCTGGCAGAACTTCGGCCAGCACCTCGTCAATGCCGCCGATGCGCCGTGCCACCGCCTCGGCTGTCACCCGGCTGTCCCCGGTCATCATGACAAGCCGCACGCCTTCGCGGCGAAGCGCGCGGATGGCGTTGATCGCACTGTCCTTCACCGGATCGGCCACGGCGATATAGCCTGCGGAAACGCCGTTCACGGCCAGGAACATGATGCCCTGCCCTTCTGCGCGGAGGGCATCCGCTTGCGGCTCCAGCGCGGCTGGATCGGCCCCCGCCTCCAGCATCAGGGCGCGGTTGCCCAATGCCACGGCGCGCGCGGCCACGGTGCCGGTAACGCCCTTGCCGGTGTGCGACTGGAATTGTTGTGTATCACCAATGATCACGCCCCGCTCAGCGGCGCCACCGACGATGGCGGCGGCCAGCGGGTGTTCGCTGCCGCGTTCCAACGCAGCCGCCAGCCCCAGTACTTCGGCTTCGGCGAAACCAGGTGCCGCCACGACCGTCACCAGCTGCGGCTTGCCAAGCGTCAATGTGCCAGTCTTGTCGACGACCAGCGTGTCAACGCTCTCCATCAGTTCCAGCGCTTCGGCGTTCTTAACCAGTACGCCGGAGCTGGCACCACGCCCGGTGCCGACCATGATCGACATCGGCGTGGCAAGGCCCAACGCGCAGGGGCAGGCGATAATCAGCACCGCAACCGCGTTGATCATCGCATGGCTCAACCGCGGTTCCGGCCCGACCAGATACCAGACTGCAAAAGCCAACAGGGCCACGGCAACGACGGCGGGCACGAACCAGCCCGAAACCTTGTCTGCCAGCGCCTGGATCGGTGCGCGGGACCGCTGCGCCTCGGCGACCATCTGGACGATCTGCGCCAGCATGGTGTCCCGGCCCACGCGGTCGGCGCGCATAACCAACGCACCGGTGCCGTTCACGGTCGCTCCCGTCAGCCGTGCACCCTCCATTTTCTCCACCGGGACCGGCTCGCCGGTAATCATGGATTCGTCGACCGCACTGCGCCCTTCGGTGACGATACCATCCACGGGCACTTTTTCGCCAGGACGCACGCGCAGCAAATCACCGATCTGGACTGCATCCAACGGAACATCCTGCTCGGCACCGTCCGCCGCGATCCGTCGGGCGGTTTTCGGCGCCAAGCCAAGCAGAGCGCGGATCGCCGCGCCAGTTGCAGAACGCGCGCGCAATTCCAACACCTGGCCAAGCAGGACGAGGGCCACGATCACCGCCGCAGCCTCGAAATACACCGGCGCAAGGCCATCCATTGTCCGCAAGGACATCGGGAACAGCTGTGGTGCCAGCGTGGCCACCAGGCTGTAGCCATAGGCAACCCCCACCCCAAGACCGATGAGGGTGAACATGTTGAGATGGCGGCTGCGCAGGGAAGCGGCAAAACGCTCGAAAAACGGCCATCCGCACCACAAGACCGCGGGCGTCGCCAGGGCCAACTGCACCCACATTGACAGGCGCATCGGCAAGAGTTGCAGGCCGAACACTTCGGCCCCCATTGTAAGGACCAGCAACGGAACCGCCAGAATGGCAGAGACCCAGAACCGGCGCGTCATATCCGCCAGTTCGGGGTTGGGTGCGCTATCCAGTATCGGGGCCAGCGGTTCGAGCGCCATGCCGCAGATGGGGCAACTGCCAGGTCCATCCTGCCGGATTTCCGGGTGCATCGGGCAGGTCCAGATGGTCCCGTCGGCGACCTCTACCACCTCTTCCGATGCCACCGGATGAAGATACTTGTCAGGGTCAGCGGCGAAGCGATCGTGGCAGCGCTGGCTGCAGAAATAATACCGCGGGCCCCCACGGTCATGCTGGTGCTTGGCGATCGACGGGTCAACGGCCATGCCACACACCGGATCGACCACCCTCACCCCTGCGGTCGGACCCTGACACTGGTGCCCTGAATGATCATCCACCACGCCGGTCTCCTTTCCGAGTCGGGGCGACTATGATCCCTGACACCATGTCAGGGTCAAGCGTTCATCCATCACCGGTGGAGCAGGTAAATCGGACGTGGCATCATGAATGCGGAATATGGCACACACTCGCGTTTGTGGAGGTTTGCGTAAGGCGGCATCAGCAGGCTGGCTGATGCACGCGCCCTGCAACGCGCAAACGGATGTTATATCCGACTGCGGCTGTAGGGCGATTAGACCAGTTGCTGGAGCATCTCGTTTACACCGAGACGCTCTACCTTCGATCAAGCCCGAGTTCGCGGCGCGCTCGAGTGACCAGGCGCTTGTTCTGGAGCAGCTCGGCGGTAGAAAACACAGGTGGAGCAAAAGATCTGTCAAACTGCCGGAATTGGCTCGTTTCCCCTTGCTCTGGCGCAGTTCGGGATGCTCCTGGGTGAAGCGCAGGATGGCGGCTTCCGCCACCTGGTCCGCCACCACGCGGGCCTGCGATACGTTGCCGGTGTCGGTCATGCTGCCGTCGCCTTGTGGGAGGGTCCGGCGTTTGATAGCCTGCTAAAATGCTCACCATTTTTGGCTCGGGCGGGCTTGCTCGCCAGATCATTGACGGCGTCCCTCCCGCCAGTCGCTTTGTCACGGACGCGGGAGGCGGTGACATATGCGGGCTGCCGATCGAGCGGTTCGACCCCGGCATGGGCGGCGAACTGATTATCGCCGTGCGTGACTTGCCCACCCGCCACCGGATCGCCGCGCAATGGGCGGGCGACCTTGGCCGCTACATCGACGCGACCGCACAGGTTTCGCGCTACGCACAGATCGCGGACGGGGTGATCATGTGCCGCAACGCCGTGATCGAGGCAGAGGCCAGCCTTGGCCGCCACTGCCAGGCCAACATCGGGGCCAAGATCGGCCACGGCAGCAAGATCGGTGACTTCAGCGTGGTCGGGCCTGATGCGCTGGTCTGCGGCGACTGCACGATTGGCAGGGATGTTTACATCGGCGCCGGCGCGATCATCCGCGAAGGCACGACAGTGGGCGACGGCGCCTTCATCGGCATGGGCTCGATGATTTTCCGCGATGTGCCGCCGGATGCGCGCATGGTGTTCGGGCGAGCGCGGCCGCAACTGGCTGCCTGACACTTCAGGCAGCGGTATCGCGCCAGTCACGCCGGGGTGCGGGTTACTTCGGGCCGCGCCATCATGCTGACACCAGCTGTTCGATCCCCACCGCGTAGCGATGCGCGTTCAGCCGGTGGCCGTTCGGCTTGGGATGGGTCATGTCATCGCCGTTGGGATGGGCAATGGTCACAACCGGAGCGCTGGAATATCCGCTGCCGCCGTTGGTCACGTCACGCCGGTCACGGTGCCGGAAATGAACGCCAGCAGCTCCGCCCCGTACCCGTCGCCGGTCACCAGAATGATCGGGGTTTCGGTGTACAGGTTGCCCGCGAGGCAATGTGGGCAGGCATCCGAAAAGTTCGACCTGGCGCACATCTTGGAGACATCGGTTTTGCCATCGAACACCATGCCAGGCAGAACGGATACCCCGTTGTGCGGGAATATTGCGGCCACGGTATCGGCCGCGAAATGCATGAAGAGCCGCAAGTTCTGACGGTAGCCGTGACTGCGGATGGCGTGGAAGTGCTCACTCTGCGAAACGACGAAAACGCCCTGGCGTGACAACGTGACCGAAGGGCCGAGTTGATGCGGGACGCACCCGCGGATTGTCCACTTCCAGGCAACACGAACAACAAAAGACGGGGTTCAGGGGTGATCTGTCTCTGGCAGAAGGCCGGCTTCGATGCATTCCTCCATCGACCGGAAGCATTTGGCATCACCGATGTCATCAATGCCGGGGTGCATTTCCATAAATGGAGGCGCGTGCGATTGCCTTTGGAAGGCGATGCCCATCAATCGACGGCAGTCTGGAAAGTCAGTCGGGGGCGTACTGCCGCACTCCTGCTGTGGCGGCTTCCCGGCGCCATCACGGCACTTCACTGAACCAGTTGGCTAAGGCGCGGACGGGAGACGATCCAAGGCACGCGCAAGCTGCCGTAGCTGCTGATGCCCACCATCGAGAAGCCGCGAAGTCCGCGCCGGTGGAGCCGGCGGCATCGGCATGACCAACGCAGCGCCCCGCTTGCCGGACGCAACAAAGCCGCCGACCCCGTTGGGATTGGCGCCTGCCGTAGTGTGTGATTGGTTGCGGGGGTTGGATTTGAACCAACGACCTTCAGGTTATGAGCCTGACGAGCTACCGGGCTGCTCCACCCCGCGTCACCATGTTGTCCGGCTGTAGATCCGGAGACACAAAAGCCGCCGCTCG
>JBARAF010000173.1:0-7401 GCA_049791695.1 Croceibacterium sp. | reverse complement strand
ATCCCGTGCCATCGGCGTTGAGCAGTTACAGCTTCGTGATTGATGGCGGGCTGGAACAGGGACAGCCGGTGCCGTCCGGCTCCTTTTCCGGCATCCACTGTGAAGCGGCCTCGGAAGTGGTTTCCTGCAATTGCATCGGCGGCACCTGCCCCCCCAATTTCGACCCGGCCCCCGGCGACGCCGGGCAGACCGCGTTCAATCTCATGGTCACCAGGATGCGGACAATCTATCCGCGTGTGTCACCGGACAATATCACAATTGATTACCTGCACTCGGGCCTCGGTTTTGCGGGCGATCCGCATGGGCCTGACGTCGCGCCCATAATCAGGGTCGCCATGACCAATCAGACATTTCCGTTGTACTTGATGCTCGGCACAGAAGTTCCGTTGCCGTCGTTCACCTATGAATTAACCATGGAAGACGGCGCTGGAACATTTTCAAATTATTAGGAAGTTGATTGAACAATGGGTTCCCTCGATGCCCCCTTTGATATTGGAAGCCGGATGATGGCCCGCTTGCCTTCCGACATTTGCATCGTCGCGAGCAATGCAGAGCTTGAACGGCTGGGCAAGGCCGACCCCGCAAGCCAGCAATTCCGCTGCGTGGCGCTGGAACCGGGCGAACCGCTGCCGCCGGAAGTCATCGCGCAGGCATCCTTGCTGGTTATGCAGGTCGATCCCGCCGAACGGTCCTCGTTGCGCCGGATTGACCAGGTTCGCGCCGCACGTCCGTCGCTGCCGTTGATCGTGGCCCTGCATGACGTTTCCGTGCCAGCGGTGCGTTCATTCGTTCGCCAGGGCGTCAACGATGTCTGCACCCTGCCGTTCAACCTCGAAGAACTCACCGGGCAATTGCTCGATCTCGCTTCGCAATTGCGCAAGGAAACTGACGCGCAGGCTCCGCTGGCCCCGCTGGTCACCATGGTGCGCAGCACCGGCGGCTGCGGCGCAACGACCATTGTCACGCATCTTGCCTCGGCCTTGGCGGCATCGGGGGGGCTTGCCCGCGAAGCTTGCGTGATCGACCTCGACATCCAGTTCGGCAACATCGCGACCTCGCTCGGCTGCACCGGGAAGAACACCGTGCTCGACCTGCTGGAAGCGGGGCACCGGCTTGATACCGAATTTCTGCGCAGCGCCGTGATCGACAGCGGCCGCGGGTTTGACCTGATTGCCGCGCCCGATGCGATCACCCCGCTGGAAGCGGTCAATTCGCAGCAGCTTTCCGAATTGCTGGGCATCGCGCGCCGGGAATATGGTGCGGTTCTGGTGGATTTGCCGGCGAACTGGACCAACTGGACCCTCTCCCTCGCGCTGGCATCCACGGACCTGCTGCTGGTCACGGACCTGACGATTGAAGGGCTGCGGCAGGCGAAGCGGCGGCTGCAACTGTTCGACTCGATCGGGGTACCGGCCGACCGGATCCGGATCGTGGTCAATCGGGTGGAAAAACGCCTGTTCAAGGCCATCGGGGTGGATGAAGTGCGCCTGACCCTTGGCCGCGATGTCGACGCCACGCTGACGGCGGAGCCGGCCATGTTGTCCTCCGCACAGGACCAGGGCCTGCTGGCTTCGGAAGTCAGCCGCAAAAGCCGCTTCGCCAGCGATGTTGCCGGCCTTGCACAGCACCTGCTTGCGGGATGGAGGCCATGAAGATGGTTCAGTGGAGCGTAAAGCCGCTTGAGGACATCGCCCGGAGCGAACCGGCGGCGGTGGAGCGCGCCCCTGACGGCGCCGCGCCATTGCCGGATGCCCGGCTGGACCGGATGATCGACCTCAAGGTGACGCTCCACCGGTCCCTGCTCGACCGCATCAACCTGCCCGCGCTCGACAAGCTTTCGCGGGAACAGATCCAGGCGGAAATCGGCGAGATCGTCGGGGAACTGCTCGACGCGCAGCACGAACCGCTTAATTCGCGTGAACGGCAGTCACTGGTCTCCGACGTCCTCGACGAACTGCTTGGCCTGGGGCCG
The DNA here is from genome assembly GCA_049791695.1 of Croceibacterium sp. Classification (GTDB taxonomy): domain Bacteria; phylum Pseudomonadota; class Alphaproteobacteria; order Sphingomonadales; family Sphingomonadaceae; genus Croceibacterium_C. Next base: position 5,429 of record JBARAF010000173.1, on the reverse strand, counting down.
CTCGAACCGCTGCTGCAGGACGAAACGATCACCGACATTCTGGTGAACGGGCACGAAACTGTTTTCGTGGAACGGCGCGGTATCCTGGAAAAGGTCGCCACCCGGTTCCAGGATGAACGGCACCTGCTCCGCATTATCCAGAAAATCGTCAGCGACGTCGGCCGCCGGGTGGATGAATCTTCTCCCTTCGTCGACGCGCGGCTGGCCGACGGTTCGCGTGTGAACGCAATCGTGGCACCGCTGGCGATTGACGGTTCGCTGCTGTCGATCCGCAAATTCGCCAAGAAGCCGATCGGCATTGGTAAACTGGTCGAACTGGGCAGCATGCCCGAAGCGATGGCGGAAATCCTGCGGGCTATCGTCCAGAGCCGCCGCAACGTGCTGATTTCCGGGGGCACAGGTTCGGGCAAGACGACCTTGCTCAACGCCATGTCGTCTTTCATCGACGAGCGCGAACGCATCGTCACGATCGAGGATTCCGCCGAACTCCAGCTGCAACAGGAACACGTCGCGCGGCTGGAAACGCGGCCGGCGAACATCGAAGGGCGGGGCGAAGTCACCCAGCGCGACCTGGTCAAGAACGCGCTGCGTATGCGCCCTGACCGGATCATCGTCGGCGAAGTTCGCGCAGGCGAAGCGTTTGACATGTTGCAGGCGATGAACACTGGCCACGACGGATCGATGACCACCGTTCACGCGAACACGCCGCGCGACGCGCTGACCCGCGTGGAACAGATGATCGGGATGAGCGGGATCGACATTTCGTCCCGGTCTGCGCGCGCCCAGATTGCATCGGCCATCAACGTGGTGGTGCAGGTGGGGCGCCTGTCGGATGGCCGCCGCAAGGTGCTCAGCGTATCCGAAATTACCGGCATGGAAGGGGAAACCATCACCATGCAGGAAATCTTCCGCTTCAAGATGACGGGCCGCGAGCAGGACAATTCGGTTGCCGGCCATTTCGAAGCCACGGGCATCCGGCCGAAATTCCTCAGCAGCGCCGGTGCCCACGGCATCGAAGTGCCGGCGGACCTGTTCCGCCCGGATCTGAAGCTGTAAGATGGTCGACGCTCTCATCCGCCTCGGCCTGATGGCCGCCATCTTCGCTTCGGTGTTCCTGCTGGGGCAGATCGCGATGGGCGCGCTGTGGCGCCGCCGCGCTGAAGTGGGCGCGATCAACCGGCGCCTGAAGTTGATCGGCCGGGGCCTGGTGCGCGAAGACGTGGTTGCCCGCTTGCGCAAGAATGCCCCCACCGAATTTGCCCATCTGCCGGACTTTGTTTCGAACACGCTGCGCAAGTTGCAGCGGATGCTGATGGCTTCCGGCTTGCCATTTTCGCCGTTGCAGGTCCTGTCGGGCGTGATCGTTCTGTGCCTGGTGCTGTGGCTGTTTGGCCTGGTCGGCGCACGCGCGGCTGGTTTCCCCCTGGGCCTGGGCATTGTCCAGATTACCGGCGCCTTTGCCTTCGCACTGGCGATTGGCCTGCCGCTGATGATCATCAACATGGTGGCCCAGCGCCGCAGGAAGCGGATGGAGGAACAGTTCCCGATTGCACTGGACGTCTTCGTGCGTGCGCTGCGTTCCGGCCATCCGGTCGCCTCCGCGATTGAACTGCTGACCCGGGAAATGGAAGATCCGATCGGCAGCGAATTCGGCCTGGTGTCGGACGAAGTCGCCTATGGTGCGGAGCTGGCGGAGGCTTTGCAGGACCTGGCTGAACGCTGGGATCTGGATGACATGCGGATGTTCGTCGTTTCCCTGTCTGTCCAGTCGGAAACGGGCGGCAACCTCGCGGAAATCCTGCAGAACCTGTCGGAAGTCATCCGCGCCCGCGCCAGCCTGTACATGAAAGTGCGCGCCCTGAGTTCCGAAGGGCGGATGACCGGTTGGATGCTCACTGTCCTGCCGGTGCTGACCTTTGTCGGCCTGTTCCTGGTCAACCCGCGCTTCTATCTCGATGTGGCCGGCGATCCGATCTTCAAGTTCGGCTTCCCGATCCTGTTCGCCGTTTACATGATCGGCTTTATCACCATCCGCAAGATGGTGGATCTGAAGGTCTGAACCATGCTGCAACTCGCTGCCTCCAACGAAATTGCGCGCATCGCGGTTCTGGTCCTGCTGTTCGCCGCCGTCGTCGCGCTGGTGATCGGGGTCCTGACCCTGGCATCGCGCCGCGCCGGAGTGCGCACCAAGCTGCGGGAAATCTCCACTGAAAGCCTGCTGCTCAACGGTCGCGGCGCCAGCCTGCGCAGTGTCAACGATACGGCTTGGGCGCGGCTGGCCGATGTCATTGAACGCACCGGTCTCAGCCTGGCCGATACGAAAAGCGACCGCCTGCGGTCAAAGCTGATTGCGGCCGGCTTCAGCGCCCCGTCCGCGCCGCGCATCTTCACCCTTGTGCGGCTGGTGCTGGTGTTCCTGCTGCCGGGCTGCTTCGTGCTGATCGCCTATTCCGGCAGCGAGCCACCGTCCTTTCTCAAGGTCTATGTGTTCGGCAGCCTGCTGGCCCTGCTCGGTCTCTATCTGCCCAACCTGTTCATCACGGCCAAGGCCGACCGTCGCCGCGAACAGATCATCCACGGTTTCCCCGATTGCCTTGACCTGATGCTGGTCTGCATCGAAGCCGGGCTGGGTATCGAAGCCGCGATGGACCGGGTTGGCCGCGAAATGGTGCGGTCGCACCCGCAAGTGGCCGAGCTGCTGTCAATCACCACGATGCAACTGCGTGCGGGTTCAAGCCGGGAAGATGCTTTCCGGCGGCTGGCCGAACTGGCGGGCGTTGACGAGATCCGTTCCTTTACCACCCTGCTGATCCAGTCGGACAAGCTGGGGACCAGCGTGGCCACGACGTTGCGAGTCTATGCTTCTGAAATGCGCGAACGGCGGCGGATGCGGGCCGAGGAGAAGGCTCACCGCCTGCCGGTGCTGATCTCGATTCCACTGGTGGTCTTCATGCTGCCGACGATGATCGGCGTGCTGATGTTGCCGGCAGTAATTCGCGTGATGCGCGAAGTCGTGCCGATGCTGTCGAACTGACGGACTTGAGGGGGGACTGGAAATGCACCGGATAGTCACATTGTTGGCAGGGGCGGCGCTCCTCGGCGGCTGTCAGGCCTTGTTCGGGGATCGTGCCAAGCTGGAGGTTCGGCCCATCGGCGGCGAGGTTACTGCCGAAAATGCGGCGGTCGCGCTGGAAGACGGGCGCGCGCGCCTGCGTGAAGGCCAGGTCGGCTATGCCATCGTATCGCTGCGCCTTGCCGCAACCAATCCGGCTTTCGCAGCCGAGGCGCACAACGGGCTCGGCGTGGCCTATGCCCGGCTGGGCCGCGGCGACCTGGCCGAACGGTATTTCCGCGAAGCGATGGCGGAAGCCCCGCAGGACCCGCGATTTGCGGCGAACCTCGCCCGATATTACCAAAGCCGGGATGCGGCCCTGGCGCGCGCGTCCAGTGCCCCGCTCGGGCAAGTCTTTGCGGCTGAGGCCACAGCCGTGGCGCCAGACCCGCAGATGCCGCAACCCAAGCACTTGAGCGGTGCAGCCGCCGCGCAAATGATCCAGCGTGTTTCCGCGCGCGAAGTCGTCGTGCGGACGGCTGCAGCCACTCCGGCCCCGGTCATCACGGTCGGGCAACGGCCGCTGCAACCCCGTGCGGTCGCTGCGGTCGCCGTCGCCGCCCCCGCTCACGCCGCCACCCCCACCGCTGCCCATGTCGCCAAACCCGCTGCTGTTCGGACGGCACCGCCGGTCGCCGTGGCGAGTACGGGCCCTGCCCGGGCAAGCAGGCAGATCCCGGTCGTTCAGGCAGAGCAGGCTTATCCGATCCGGATCACGCTGGAAGGGAATTCGCGCCACTCGCGGTCGGTCATCGGGCCTTCTGCGCGGACCGCAGCGCCTGTGGCCGTGGCGCGTTCCGGCGCGCGGGCTAACACGATCCGCGTTCCGATCACCGGTACGGTTGCCAGCCGGTGACCGAATTTGCCGGCCCGATCCTGTTGCTGGCATGGGCCGCGATTGGCGGCTGGCTTGATGTTGCGCAGCGGCGGCTGCCGAACTGGCTGTGCCTGGCCACATGGATTTCCGGCGTCGCCGTGCTTGCGCTGACATCCGGGTTCCCCGTGGTCTGGTGGGGCCTGGCCCACTCGGTGGTCGCGCTGGTCGTCGGGATGGTGCTGTTCCGGTTCGGATGGATCGGCGGGGGCGATGCCAAGTTCTATGCCGCCTGCGCCGCGTGGTTTCCGTTGCAGCAGGGTTTCACCCTGTTGATGCTGGTTTCGGCAGCCGGGTTGGCGCTTGTCGCGGGCTGGATCGTCACGCGCCGCGCGCGCAGCGGCCAAAAGGCGGCACGGGGTGACTTCGCCAAAGTGCCCTATGGCCTGGCGATTGCGCTGGGCGCCATCGCGGCAAAGGTGATCCAGCTGTGATACCGGCAGGGCTCTTCCCGATCAGGCTGGGGCGGCTGGTTGCCCCGGTGCTGGCCCCAGTGCTGGCCCTTTTTTGTCTGGGTTCCCTGTCGGATGCGCATGCAAGGGAGCTGGAAGCGGCCGCTGCCGAACAACCGCAAGTTGCCGACGAAGCTGCCGCCCCGGTGAAAATCCGCGTCGGCCGGGCCCTGGATTTTGAAGGCAAGCCGGTGTTCGAAAGCCGCTCATCCTCCTCCGGCGTTGCCGCGATCAGCGGTTCAGCGAACGTCCGCCAAGCGGTGCCGGCGGGTGGTGGGGTCCTTGCAGCCCGTGCCGGCGCGCCGCTGCTGCGCGGGGCAGTGACCAGCGGCTTCGGCATGCGCAGCGATCCGCTGGGTGCCGGGCGCCGGATGCATTCGGGCATCGACCTGGCCGCAGCGGCGGGTTCCCCGATCCTTTCGACCTATGACGGCGTGGTGAGCAAGGCCGGTTGGAGCGGGGGTTTCGGCATTCTCGTTTCGGTTGAACACGGCGGCGGATTGCAGACGCGCTATGGCCACATGTCGCAAGTTGCCGTGACTGCCGGGCAAGTTGTCCGCAAGGGCGATGTGCTGGGATATGTCGGGAGCACCGGTCGTTCGACGGGACCCCACCTGCACTATGAAATGCGCCGCAACGGCATTGCCGTCAGCCCCGTTTCCGGCAGTCGAAACTGATCTGCGCGCTGGGCCAAGGGCCCGCAAGGTTCCTGAAATCCCCGCTTTGAACAGCCACGCGAAAGTGGGGCGTGAACCGCCACGCCTGGTCGGCAGCGGGCCGGGTGGCACAACTGCTGTTTGACGGGGCATGGGGTGGCGCGGTAATTCAACGCCATAGGAAATAGGGGAGGGCACCATCAGCAGCGATAATCAGGCCGGGCCGGCCGATGCCGGGCGCATGGGTGAATTCCGCCGCGGCTGGCCGGTGGTGCTGGGTGCGGCGACCAGCGTCGGGGTGGGGCTCGCCGGGCTGCTGACTTACAATTCAGGCC
>JBARAF010000172.1:0-6566 GCA_049791695.1 Croceibacterium sp. | reverse complement strand
CTGCACCTGCTGCTGCTCCGGCCGCAGCGGCTCCCGCTGTCGCGGTGGCGCCGCAGGGTGAAGTGATCCGCAGCATTGCTGTCGCCGGGGCCCAGCGGCTGGAACCCGAAACAATCGTTTCGTATATCCGCCTGCGGGTGGGTGACATGTACACCGCGGCCACGGCCGACCAGGCGCTGAAGGACCTGGCCGCGACGGAATTGTTTGCCGATTTTTCCATCGCCAACAACGCCGGCAACGTGGTCATCACCGTGGTGGAAAACCCGGTGATCAACCGCATCGTGCTGGAAGGCAACCGGCGGCTGAAGGAAGACAAGATCCTTCCCGAAATCAAGCTGTCGCCGCGCCAGATCTTTACCCGGTCGAAAGTGCGCGCTGACGTTGCCCGCATCATCGAACTGTACAAGCGGCAGGGCCGCTTTGCTGCCACGGTCGAACCGCAGATGGTCCAGCTGGACCAGAACCGCGTCGACGTGGTGTTCGAAATCAACGAAGGGCCCAAGTCCAAGGTCCGCCAGATCACCATCATCGGCAACGAGGCGTTTTCGGACGGCCAGTTGCAGGGCGAAATGGTGACCAAGGAATCCGGCCTGCTGAAGCTGTTCAGCGGCGGCACTTCCTACGATCCGGACCGGCTGGCGTTTGACCAGCAGAAGCTGCGCCAGTTCTACCTGACCAACGGCTACGCCGATTTCCGCGTCGTTTCGGCGGTGGCGGAACTGACCCCGGACAAGCGCGACTTCATCATCACTTACGTGGTTGAAGAAGGCGAACGCTATAAGTTCGGCAACGTCGCGGTGGAAAGCCAGCTGCGCGATTTCGACAGCTCGGCGATGACCGAAAACCTGCCGATGAACACCGGCGACTGGTACGACGCGAAGATGGTGGAAGACACCGTCGAACGGATGACCGATCTGGCCGGCACCTTCGGTTACGCCTTCGCCGACGTGCGCCCCGATTTTTCGCGCAATCGTGAAACGCTGACCATGGACGTGAAGTTCGTGATCCGCGAAGCGCCGCGCGTCTACGTCGAACGGATCGACGTCAACGGCAACACCCTGACCCAGGACAAGGTGGTGCGCCGCGAATTCCGTATCGCGGAAGGGGACGCCTTCAATTCGTTGCAGGTCAACCGTTCCACCGCGCGCATCAACTCGCTCGGTTATTTCCAGGAAAAGTTCGAAATCGAACAGGTCGATGGCAGCGCGGCCGACCGGATCGTGCTGGAAGCCAACGTCCAGGAAAAGCCGACCGGCGAACTGACCCTGTCGGCAGGTTTCTCCAGCCTGGAAAGCTTCATCTTCCAAGGCTCCATCCGCCAGCGCAATTTCCGTGGCCGCGGGCAGACGATCGGGCTGGGGCTGAACTATTCGGCCTATTCCCGTTCGGGCAACATCAGCTTTTCCGAACCGTTCGTGTTCGATCGCAACATCTCGATGGGCGTCGACGTCTATCGCCGCGATTACAACAACGGCTATTTCGACAAGTCGACCGCCACGTACAAGCAGGCCACCACTGGCTTGCAGATGCGCGTTGGCGTACCCTTGACCGAGTATCTGACCGGCCTGGTCCGCTACACGCTCAACTTCGACAAGATCACGATCGATCCCAACACCTACTTCGCCGACTTTGACGGTGACGGGGTGCGCACTTGCGAACCACTGATCGCCGGACGGTACCTGTGCGATGCCATCGGCAACCGCAGCAGTTCCATTCTGGGCGTGTCGCTGATCTATTCCAACCTGGACAGCAACGTGCGCCCGACGCGCGGCGACCGTGGCACCATTTCGCTCGATTTCGCCGGGCTGGGCGGCTCCACCCGCTATGTCCGCTTCAGCGGCAACGCGGCCAAGTACTGGCAGCTCGGGCCGGGCTGGATCCTGTCCGCCACGGCGGAATCCGGCCTGATCCACGGCCTGCGCAATTCCGCTCCCGGCAGCGACAACGTGCTGCTGACAGACCGTTTCTTCCTGGGTGAACCGGAAATTCGCGGCTTTGACATTCGCGGCGTCGGCCCGCGTGTGGTGCGCCGTTTCTATACCACCGATGCCAACAACAACGGGGTGCTGGAACCGATCACGTCCGATCGCGTCGCGGACGACGCACTGGGCGGCAAGGCCTATTACCTTGGCAAGCTGGAGCTGGAAATTCCGCTCAGCGCCGGGGCACGTGAAATGGGCCTGCGCCCGTCGCTGTTCCTCGACATGGGTTCGGTGTTCAATGTCCGCCGTCCGACGCTGACTAACAGCCCGTTCCCGAACGGCATCTTCATCCCATCACGCGATGCCAGCGGCAACCAGCTGTACACGCAGGTCACTGCGGCCACGGTCGATACCACCAGCGGAGCCTGCGTGGCGACGACGACCACCACGGTCACCAATCCGATCAACCCGGCGCCGCCGGCCTGTCTGACCAGTGCGAACAATTCCGCCATCGGTCAAAGCCTGCCGCCGTTCGTGGAAGAATTCTATGGCGACAGCTGGAAGCCGCGCATGGCAGTGGGCATCGGCGTCAACTGGAACTCGCCGTTCGGTCCGTTCCGCATCAATCTGTCCTACCCGCTGCTGAAGCAGGAAGGCGACGATACCAAGACTTTCTCGTTCAACGTGGGAACCCAGTTCTGATGAAGATTTTCCTGAAGCCGGCCCTTGCTGCCGGGATTGCCCTGTCTGCCATCGCCGCTCCGGTCGCGATCGCTCCCGCATTTGCCCAGGCTGCGCCGACCATTGGTGTCGTCAATGCCGAAGCCGTGCTGCGCAGCACTGACGCTTATCGCGCCGCCACCACGCAGCGCCCCACCACCTACAAGGCGCAAATCGACGCCTATAACGCCCGTCGCGCCCAGATCGCTGCCCAGTTGCAGCCGATGGTGACCAAGCTGCAGGCCGATGCCCAGGCCGCCAATGCCAACCAGCAGGCGCTGGCGCAGCAGCAGGCGACCATCCAGCAGTTGGAAGCTGCCGGGCAGCAGGAACTGCAGCAGATGATCGCCCCGGTCATGCTGTCGCAGGCCTATGTTGAAGAACAGATCGCCGACAAGTTCCCGGCCGCGCTTGAAGCCACCGCCAAGAAGAAGAAGGTGACCCTGATCGTGTCGCCGGATTCGGTGCTTTACGCCGATGCCGCGCTGAACCTGAACCAGGATGTCCTGGCCGCGCTCAACACCGCGATCCCGACTGCCCAGTTGGTGCCGCCGGAAGGCTGGCTGCCGCGCGAAATGCGTGAACAGCAGGCTGCCGCCCAGGCCCAGCAGGCCGGCGCTGCCGCTCCGGCTGCAGCCCCGTCGACCGCCGCGCCCGTCCAGGGCCGCTAAGCGGTCTTAGGGGGGGATCTGGCATGAGCGAAGGTGAGAAGAAGCGCAGTTTCGACACTGCGCAGATCCTCAATGCCCTGCCGCACCGCTATCCGTTGCTCCTCGTCGACCGGGTCATCGACCTGAAGGTTGACGAGGAGATCCACGCGGTAAAGGCGGTCAGCTTCAACGAACAGTTCTTCCAGGGGCATTTCCCTGGTCGGCCGATCATGCCGGGCGTGCTGCAAATTGAAGCCCTGGCCCAGGCTGCGGCAGTGCTGGCGATCGAGACGCTGGAATTGGCCGGGACGGGCAAGCTGGTCTATTTCATGGCCATCGACAACGCCAAGTTCCGCGCTCCGGTGGAACCGGGTTGCCTTCTGGACCTGAAGGTCGGCTTCCTGAAGAAGCGGATGCCGGTGTGCAAGTTCTGGGGCAAGGCCAGCGTTGACGGCAAGGTGACCTGCGAGGTGGAATTTACCGCCATGCTCGCCGATCCGCCCGCGGCCGGTTAAGCCTCAAGCGCCGGCGCGGGCATCCGCCCGCTAGGCTGTCCTCGCTCCCGGTCAGCAAGCTGTCCTTCGTAGCAGGCGGCCTGCGGGCGAGCCATTGCGGTGGTTTGCCCAACCGACTTGATATTGGCGGCGCTCCCCTGTAGGGGCCCCGCTTTCACGATTGCAGGCCGGTCGGAACCGGCCATACGCATGGAGATTGACGATGAAGACCGATATCCATCCCGACTACCACACGATCAAGGTGCAGATGACGGACGGCACCGTGTTCGAAACTCGCTCCACCTGGGGCAAGGAAGGCGACACGATGACGCTGGATATCGATCCGACCAGCCACCCGGCCTGGACCGGCGGCACCCGCCAGATCGACCAGGGCGGCCGTGTTGCGCAGTTCAACAAGCGTTTCGGTGGCCTCAGCCTCAAGAAGAAGGACGCGTAAGCGCCTCTTCCGCAAGGTTCGAATTTGCGAAGGGCGGTCCCGCGGGGCCGCCCTTTTGCTTTGTGCGGTCAGACCGGATCGGGTTCGTACCGCAGGTGTCCGGCCAGCCGTGACCGGCCGCTGTCCTGCGGATGGTTGATTCCGTCTGCCACCGGCAGGTCCGGGAAGTCGCCATAGATATCGACCCCGTGGATGCAGGCCGCGTTGATCGCGTACTGGTTGGGGTCTGCGCGCCGCTGGTGGAAGCAGTGGATGCCGCAGCGCGAACAGAAATGGTGCTGCGCCACGCCGGTGTTGAAGCGATACGTGGTCAGCAGGTCCTGCCCGGCGGTCACTTCCAGCGCATCCCGCGGCAGGCCAATCATCACCGCGCCCTTGGCGGCGCAGATCGAACAATTGCAGCGGATGCCCTTCAGATCGTGCGGCAGGTGGGCGCGGAATTGCACCGCGCCGCAGTGGCAGGAACATTCGCGCAGTGTGGTTTCATCAGTCATCGCAGCTTACTCCCAGCCCCACGGCCGTTCGCGGTACCATTTGGTAATGACGTATTTCACGCCCCGGCGCACCTTCATCCCGTGATGCAGGGTGGCCGGGTTGAGCGAGCCGTCCGGCCGCTTGTTGTTCCAGCACAGCAGTTTGCCAGTCTCCGGCCGGAAGATCTTGTCGATCACCTTGAAGCGGGTGCCCCCGCCGGCCTCGACATCGTTCAGGTAGATCATGAAGGTCCAGGTGCGGTTGCCCGCGACCGAACAGAACCGGTCAAAATCCGCGCCGCCGGGCTCGAAGTAATCGGTGTGGCTCTTGAATTCCTGACCGACCTCATACCGCTGGCCCTGGATCGGTTCGCCATGGGCCGGATCGATTCCGTGCAGCGCCAGCAGCCGCCGTTCCAGGTCCTGCACCGGGGCGAGGGCTGCATCCAGATCGCAGGTTTCGCTGGTGCGGAAATAGTGATCGCCATTGGGATCGGCGATGGTGGAGGGGCGCCGGTCGCGTTCGATCAGCGCCATCAGTTCCGCACACAGGCCGGGCGGGAGGAACTGCGGCATCTGGTGCAGTTCCGCTTTCGGGCTGGGCACCCGGCGCAGGGCCGGTTGCGCCATCAGGGCATCTGCGGAAGGTTCTCCCGGATTCGTCATGCGGCTCGATGTCGCATTGCCCCGAGTCTGGCGCAATGGCCGAAACACTCGCGCAATTTTGTTGCGCATTGGCTAAAAGGGCGCAGTTTTCTCTTCCCAATCGATACAGTGTGTGCAACAGGCCGCGCCCGCACCAGACACCGCTTGACGGCCTGGCGCATCCGCCTGAAAGCCGCCCAGCGGCACAGGTTGTGGCGACTGTAGCTCAGTTGGTTAGAGCGCCGGTTTGTGGTACCGGAGGTCGCGGGTTCGAACCCCGTCAGTCGCCCCATTTCCTCCCTTTCGCGCCGCTTGGAACAACCACCTTTGATGGGGCGGATGCGATGCCTGCTTTCTGGACTGAAGCCGATTACGACGCGCACGAAATGGTGGAGCTGGTGCATGATCGCGCCAGCGGCCTGACGGCGATCATCGCGCTCCATTCCACCCATTGCGGCCCCGGCGCGGGCGGCACCCGATTCTGGCACTATGCCGATCCGGCCGGTGCCATGCGCGATGCCCTCAGGCTCAGCCGGGGGATGAGCTATAAGAACGCGATGGCCGGCCTGCCGATGGGCGGGGGCAAGGCGGTCGTGCTGCTGGATGCCAACCGCACCAAGACGCCGGAAATGCTCGCCGCCTTTGGCGATGCGGTACAGGCCCTTGGCGGCCGTTACGTGACTGCAGAGGATGTGGGCGCGAGCGTGGCAGACATGGTCGCCATTTCGCAGCGGACTCCGCACGTCTGCGGCCTGCCCGCGGCAGCAGGGCAACTGGGCGGCGATCCCGGCCCGTTTACCGCTCACGGCATTTTCCTCGGCATCAAGGCTGCCGCCCGGCACAAGCTGGGCGCGGAATCGATGGCCGGGGTGCGCGTGGCCCTGCAGGGTTGCGGCAGCGTTGGTGGCGGGGTCGCCCGGCTACTTGCAAAAGACGGCGCGCAGCTGGTGCTGGCAGATATCGACGCTGCCCGCGCCAAGGTGCTGGCCGATGAACTGGGGGCGGAAGCCATCGCCGCCGATGCGATCATGACGCAGGAATGCGATGTGTTCAGCCCGAACGCGCTGGGTGCAATTCTGACCGCCGCAAGCATTGAGGGGCTGAATTGCCAAGTGGTCGCAGGCGGGGCCAACAACCAGCTTGCCACCCGGTCTGACGGTGCCCTGTTGGCTGCCAAAGGCATCCTCTATGCCCCCGATTATGTC
>JBARAF010000171.1:0-3170 GCA_049791695.1 Croceibacterium sp. | reverse complement strand
GCCCTGGCGCAAGGCGCGGCGGGCGGCCACCGCTTCGCCCCGGCGCGGCGGCTGTCGGGCGTCGATCACGCAGTGGTTTACCGGCGCGACGATGATTTCGCCGGCTGGCCGCACACCAGCGGTTTCTGGAACCTGGGCGGCGGCGAACTGCTGCAGACGTTCATGGCGATCAAGACCAATTACGCCAGCCCCGATGCGATCAGCCACGACAACATCGGCCGGTCATCCGCCAGCGCGCCGATGCGGTCGCTGACCGTGCGTTCGACTGATCATGGCCGCACCTGGTCAAAGCCGGTTGAAGCGGCGATGGCGGTAATCGATCCGGCGATGAAGGATGCCAAGGCGCTGCCCGATGTGGCGCCGGTCGATTTTCTCGATCCGAACCTGCTGGTTGCCAATGGCAGCACCAATTTCGGGATGCCCGATGGCCGCAGTTTCGTGCGCTTGTCGCGTGACAAGGGCCACAAATGGAGCCCGCCGCTGCCCCTGCCGCTGGAAGGGCTGCATTCGCTTTCGGCGATCAATTCCACCCTGGTGCGGCCGGATGGGCGGGCGCTGCTGTTCATGATCGAGGTCGATGAAAGCGGCTGGAACCGGCACCCGGTGGTCTACGCCAGCACCGACAACGGTGACGCGTTCCACTTCCTGTCGTTCATCACCCCCAAGACAGACCCGATGGGCGCGGCCGATGGCGACTGGAAAAGCACCTATCGCTTTGGCGGGCACCGCTGGTTCTACCCGCGCGGCTATCTGCTGCCCAGTGGCCGGATCCTGTGCGTGCTGCGCTGCCAGCGTGATCCTACCGGGGTGATGTGGACGGAAGTGTACCACAGCGACGATGGCGGGCGGACCTGGGGCTTCCTCAGCCGGGTGAATGATTTCGGCGCGCCGGGCAGCCTGGTGGTCATGCCCGACGGGCGGCTGGTGATGGTCTACGGTTACCGCCTGATGCCCAGCGGCATCCGCGCGCAGGTGAGCGAGGACGGCGGGGCAACCTGGGGCCCGGAACTGATCGTGCGCGAAGACGGGGGCAGTTGGGATCTTGGCTATCCCAACGCCTGGGCCATGCCCGACGGGCGCGTGGGCGTGCTCTATTACTTCAACAGCAAGGATGACCGCGTGCAGGTCAACGGCGGCGTCCGCCACATCGCGCGCAGCATCTTTTCGATCGATTGACGGGGACCATCATGGCGGACAGCAGCATCATCCATCGCTATGCCAAACCCCGCGCACCGTCGCGAGTGGACCATGCCGTAGTTTACCGGCGGGAAGACGAATTCTGTTCCTGGCCCTATACCAGCGGCTTCTGGCGCAACGGCGAAGGGACCCTGATCGCCAACTTCGCCAGCCGCACGGTCAAGTATTCCAGCGGTTCGGAAATCAACCATGACGCGCTGGAGGCCGGCAGCGGTTCCAATCCCAAGACGGTCACTGTCCGGTCGCGTGACAACGGCCTGACGTGGGACGGGGCCAACCCGCAGATCGACATGCTGTCCGGCCCGGTGGAACGCGGCACCGCGCCCGCCGCCGCGCTGCCCGGCCCGGTCAATTACCTCGATCCCAACGTGCTGGTGGCCAATGCCAGCCTGGGCGGTTTCGCGGTGAAGGAATCGCGCGGCACGGTGCGCCTGTCCAAGGATGGCGGGAACAGCTGGACGCCGCCGGTGGTGCTGCCGCTGGACGGCCTCGTTTCCACCACCGGCATCCATTCCACCCTGGTGCGGCCTGATGGGCGCTGTCTGCTGTTCATGTTCGAAGTGGACCAGAACAACGCCAACCGCCGCCCGCTGGTCTATTGCAGCACGCCCGATGGCACGCAGTTCCATTTCCTGTCCTACATCACGCCCAAGGTGGACGTGTTCGGGCAAGTTGATGGCGACTATTCCGGGTCGATCCGCTTCATCGGCCACCGCTGGTTCTACCCGCGCGGGGCGATGCTGCCCAATGGCCGGATCCTGTGCACCCTGCGCTGCCAGCGCGATCCCACCGGGGTGATGTGGACCGAGGTTTACGCCAGCGACGATGGTGGGGAGACGTGGGCGTTCCTCAGCCGGGTGAACGACTGGGGTTCACCCGGCAGCCTGGTGGTGATGCCCGATGGCCGCGTGGTGGTTACCTATGGCTATCGCCTGATGCCCAGCGGCATCCGCGCCGTGGTCAGCGAAGACGGCGGCCGGACCTGGAGCCCGGAACTGGTGATCCGCCAGGACGGTGGCAGCTGGGACCTTGGCTATCCCAACGCCTGGGTGGCCGGAAATGGCGAGGTGGGCGTGCTGTATTACTTCAACAGCAAGGATGACCGGGTGAAGGCCAACGGCGGGGTGCGCCACATCGCCCGCAGCATCTTTTCGATCGACTGACATGATCAGCCGTCGCAACGCACTGATCGGCGGGGCCGCGGGCCTGCTGGCTTCCGCAACCGCCCGCGCCGCAGGCGGGGTGACCAGCGTGCTGGTCCCCACCAACCTGCGCCCCGAAAGGGCCACCCGCGTGTCCCACCACGTGGTCTATCGCAACTATGCGGAATTTGCCGCCTGGCCGTTCTATTGCGGGCTGTGGCAGGTGGCGGACGGCAGCCTGGTGGCCGGGTTCAAGCGGGTGCCGAGCGATTACGGCAATCCCGGCGCGGTCGATCACACCAACCTGACGCGCAACATGGGCGAAATCGTCGTCATCCGCTCGAAAGACGGTGGGGTAACCTGGGACCGCAATTCGATCGTCCCGATCTTCGACATGGCGATCAAGCAGGAAGCGGACTTCCCCGGCGGCAAGGCGGCCGACTGGTCAAAGCTGCCGCCGCTGGATTTCGCCAGCAGGGACACGCTGATCATGGGCGGCGGCATTCCGGCGCTGTTCGCGCCCGATGCCAAGGCGTGGATGCGCGCCTCCACCGATGGCGGGCGCACATGGCGGCCGCACCGGTTGCTGCCGCAGGACGATTTCCCCGGCCTGTCGATGCCCGGCAGCAACCAGTACGCGGTGCGCGGCGACGGGACGATGCTGGTCGGCTGCCACGTCAACGCCCCCGGCGCACAAGGGCCGCGCCCGGTGATCTATGCCAGCAGTGACGGGGTGGACTGGCATTACCTAGGCAGTCTGTTCGACAGTGAACCGAAGGATCCGTTCTATCCCGGCGGCACGCCCTTTGCCGCCGCGCCGCATTTCTACCC
>JBARAF010000170.1:0-7821 GCA_049791695.1 Croceibacterium sp. | reverse complement strand
TTGCGGTACCGCCCTCCCATCCACGAATGCTTCAAGACACCCGTGAAACTTGTAAGGCTTACTTGATTTCGACGGTGCCACCGGCAGCTTCGATCTTCGCCTTGATGTCTTCGGCTTCAGCCTTGTTGACGGCTTCCTTGATCGCCTTCGGTGCGGCTTCAACCAGCGCCTTGGCTTCGGTCAGGCCCAGGCTGGTGATCGCGCGGACTTCCTTGATCACCTGGATCTTCTTGCCACCGTCGCCGGTCAGGATGACGTCGAATTCGGTCTGCTCTTCAGCAGCCGGGGCAGCGGCAGCAGCCGGACCAGCAACGGCCACGGCAGCAGCGGCGGAAACGCCCCATGCTTCTTCCAGGGCCTTGGCGAGGTCAGCGGCTTCCAGCACGGTCAGCTTGGACAGTTCTTCAACGAGCTTGGCGATATCGGCCATGATAATTTACTCCAATCAAAAGGCGTGGTGCCCGGACGGATCCGGGCAGTTCGAAACGATCAGTCTTACGCGGCTTCTTTGGCGTAGGCGCCAAACACGCGGGCGAGCTTGCCAGCCGGAGCCACGACAACCTGGGCGATCTTGGTCGCCGGTGCCTGGACGAGGCCGATAAGCTTGGCGCGCAGTTCGTCGAGCGACGGCATCGAGGCGAGTGCCTTGACCCCGGCTTCGTCGAGAACCAGCGAACCCATCGCGCCGCCAACGATTTCCAACTTGTCGTTGGTCTTGGCGAATTCGACGATGATCTTTGCCGCGGCCACCGGGTCGACCGAAGTCCCCAGTGCCACCGGACCGACGAGCATGTCGTCAATCCCGGCATAGTCAGTGTCGGCGATGGCCAGCTTCGCAAGACTGTTCTTGGAAACCTTGAACGATGCACCTGCTTCCCGCATCTTCACGCGCAGGGCCGTGGTCTGGGCCACGGTCATGCCGAGATTGCGGGTGACAACCACCACGCCGATCTCGTTGAAGTTCGCGTTCAGAGCTGCGACCGCATCGGCTTTCTGCGAACGATCCATGCTAACTCCTTCACAAATGATCGCGCGGGCCATGTGCCCGTGCGACCGGCTACGTTTGTCCATGCCGACAGGTCGACACGGGCGAGTCCGTTGTGGGGAAGGAGCCGGGCCGGACATTGGAGTACGGCACGATAAGGCGGCACAGTTGCACCGCCGGAATTTCTCTGTCCCCGCCTAGGCTGGAAATTAAGGGGGAAACCCCCACCAACTGTCTCGGACGGATGGCCGACAGGCACGAGGCCCACCGGTCAGTGGCGGGCCTCTAGCCATTTCTCGGAGCGAGTCAAGTTTAAGCCTGGTCTGCCTCGTACCCCAGCAGGTCGCCCGGCTGGCATTCCAGTTCGCGACAGATCGCCTCCAGCGTGGAAAAGCGGATTGCGCGGGCCTTGCCGGTTTTCAGGATCGAAACATTGGCCAGGGTCAGGTCGATCCGTTCGGCCAGTTCGGTCATGGTCATCCGCCGTGCGTGCAGCAGGTCGTCCAGTTTGACGTTGATCGGCATCAGACGGTCCCTTCCAGTTCTTCGCGCATCTGCGCGCCGTGGCGGAACACGCGGGCCAGGATGAACAGCACCAGCGCCAGCAGCACACCGTCCAGGTCCACCCCGCCGTGCACGTCGATATCGGCAGCATCGCCCACGGTGCGATCAATCCAACTGGCAATGGCGGCAATCGGGATCATCGTTGCCCAGCCAGCCAGTGCCAGCCAGCCCATCCGCGACAGGCGGGTGGCGTTGTCAGGATGGAACGGGTCGCCATCGTCAACCGACAGGACAATGCGGCGCAACTCAAGGCAGAACCGCAGGATCAGGAACAGCAGCAGTTCGGCCAGCAGCAACACGGCGATCACGGCCCAGAAGGACATCTCCGGGGCGCCGGCTTCGGCCAGGGCCTTGGTCAGTTCACCATGGCCGACGGTCAGCACGGCGACGGAACCGATGGCGACCATCGCCATGGCGAAGATGAACAGGCCGATGAAGATATAGAGCAGCACCTTGGCTGCGGTCAGCAGCGGATCGTGACGGATGCGGGACATGGCAGGCTTCCTTTCAGGCGGCAGGGTCAGGCGAGCACGATGGTGGCTGCCCGGGCAGGGGGCACGGTCACGGTCGGCAGCAGCAGGGTGGTGGCGATCAGTACGGCTGCCAAAGCAGCGGCGACATGGTGGGTGATGCGGGTCATTTGTTGTTCTCCGATGTGGTCAATATCGAAAAACAATATGGCGAGTCGCGCTTATTGTCAAACGATAATATCGAAAAGCAATATGTCGGGCGGTCGATACTGGACGGTCGATGCCGGTCGGGTTCCGGGCCGATCCGGGCCGATCCGGGTTTGACTCCGGCAGGGTCTCTCCCTATATGGCCGCTCTACCGCACAGCTTCGGGATAGGCAGGCCTTGCGCGGGGGCCGGCCAAGAATTTGAAGCTTTCGCGGATTTCCGTGGGATTTGATGGTGTCGCAGTCGGCCGGGCGGAAGCCTTGTGCCATGCCTGCGGCTTTTTCCTGTCCCATGCGAAGTGTGACCCCGCCGGGCAGATTTTTTCGCCGGCAAGCCCAGGAATGGGGTGTCGGCCCAAGGCAAGAGGCAAACCTCTCTTATGGCGACCAATGCATCGGACGTGAGCGGCAAGGCCGTTTCCGCCATCACCGGCAGCAGCAAGAAGAAGCGCATCCGCAAGATCTTCGGCGACATCCACGAAGTGGTGCAGATGCCGAACCTGATCGAGGTGCAGCGCGAGAGCTACGAGCAGTTCCTGCGTTCGGACAAGTCGACTGGCTATATCTCCGGCCTGGAAAAGACCCTGCGCTCGGTGTTCCCGATCCGCGATTTCGCCGGCACTGCCGAGCTTGATTTCGTGCATTACGAACTGGAAGATCCCAAGTTCGACGTAACCGAATGCCGCCAGCGCGGCATCACCTTCGCCGCGCCGATGAAGGTTACCCTGCGCCTGATCGTGTTCGAAGTGGACCAGGAAACCGAAACCCGTTCGGTCCTCGATATCAAGGAACAGGACGTCTACATGGGCGACATGCCCCTGATGACGGAGAACGGCACCTTCTTCATCAACGGCACCGAACGCGTGATCGTGTCGCAGATGCACCGTTCGCCGGGCGTGCTGTTCGACCATGACCGCGGCAAGACCCACTCCAGCGGCAAGTTCCTGTTCGCCGCCCGCGTGATTCCGTATCGCGGCAGCTGGCTGGACTTCGAATTCGACGCCAAGGACATCGTCAACGTCCGGATCGACCGCAAGCGCAAGCTGCCGGTCACCGCGCTGCTCTACGCCCTGGGCATGGATGCCGAAGAGATCCTCGACCATTTCTACACCACCGTGGTGTGGAAGCGTGCGAAGGACGGCTGGGAAATCCCGTTCCTGGCGGAAGCATGGCGCGGCCTGAAGCCGACGTTCCCGCTGGTTGACGCCAAGACCGGTGAAGAAGTGTTCCCGGCTGGCCAGAAGGTTTCGCCCCGCGCCGCCAACAAGGCGGCCAAGGACGGCCTCGAACGCCTGCTGATCCCGACCGAGGAAATCTTTGCCCGTTATTCGGCCAAGGACCTGATCGACGAGTCCACCGGCCGCATCTACATCGAAGCGGGCGAGGAAGTTTCGCCGGAAAACCTGGAAAAGCTCGACAACGCGGGCATCGACCAGCTGGCCCTGCTCGATATCGACCACGTCAGCATCGGCGCCTGGATGCGCAACACGATGCAGGCGGACAAGGCCCAGAACCGCGACGAAGGCCTGGAAGCGATCTACAAGGTCATGCGTCCGGGTGAACCGCCGACCAAGGAAACGGCAGAAGCGCTGTTCGAAGGCCTGTTCTTCGACGCCGACCGCTATGACCTGTCGGCCGTCGGCCGCGTGAAGCTGAACATGCGTCTCGGCCTCGACGCCGAAGACACCGTCACCACCCTGCGCAAGGAAGATATCCTGGCCGTGGTGAAGGAACTGGTGAACCTGAAGGACGGCCGCGGCGAAGTCGACGATATCGACAACCTCGGCAACCGCCGGGTCCGCTCGGTCGGCGAACTGCTGGAAAACCAGTACCGCGTCGGCCTGCTGCGCATGGAACGCGCAGTGAAGGAACGGATGAGCAGCGTCGACGTGTCGACCGTCATGCCGAACGACCTGATCAACGCGAAGCCGGCCGTGGCCGCGGTGCGTGAATTCTTCGGCTCCAGCCAGCTGTCGCAGTTCATGGACCAGACCAACCCGCTGTCCGAAGTGACGCACAAGCGCCGCGTTTCGGCCCTCGGGCCGGGCGGTCTGACCCGCGAACGCGCAGGCTTCGAAGTCCGCGACGTTCACCCGACCCACTATGGCCGCATCTGCCCGATTGAAACGCCGGAAGGCCCGAACATCGGTCTGATCAACTCGCTGTCGACCTTCGCCCGCGTCAACAAGTACGGCTTCATCGAAACCCCGTACCGGACCGTGGTGGATAACAAGGTCAAGGGCGAGGTGATCTATCTGTCCGCGATGGAAGAGCAGAAGCACACCGTGGCCCAGGCCTCGGCGGAACTGAATGCCGACGGCACTTTCCTGGATGAACTGGTTTCTGCCCGGCAGAACGGTGAATTCGTGATGGCCCCGCGCGATACTGTGACGCTGATGGACGTTTCGCCCAAGCAGCTGGTCTCGGTCGCCGCGTCGCTGATCCCGTTCCTGGAAAACGACGACGCCAACCGCGCGCTGATGGGTTCCAACATGCAGCGCCAGGCCGTGCCGCTGGTGAAGGCGGAAGCGCCCTTCGTCGGCACCGGCATGGAAGAAACCGTGGCCCGCGATTCGGGTGCGGCAATTTCCGCGCTGCGCGCCGGCGTGGTCGATCAGGTTGACGCCAGCCGCATCGTGATCCGCGCCAGCGGCGATATCGATGCCGGCAACCCGGGCGTGGACATCTACTCGCTGCAGAAGTTCCAGCGTTCCAACCAGAACACCTGCATCAACCAGCGTCCGCTGGTGAAGGTGGGCGAAGTGGTGGAACAGGGCACGATCATCGCCGACGGTCCGTCGACCGATCTTGGCGAACTGGCGCTGGGCCGCAATGCCCTCGTCGCGTTCATGCCGTGGAATGGCTACAACTACGAAGACTCCATCCTGATCAGCGAACGTATCGCCAAGGATGACGTGTTCACCTCGATCCACATCGAGGAATTCGAAGTGATGGCCCGCGACACCAAGCTTGGGCCGGAAGACATCACCCGCGATATCCCGAACGTCGGCGAGGAAGCCCTGCGCAACCTCGACGAAGCGGGCATCGTCTACATCGGCGCAGAAGTGCATCCGGGCGATATCCTGGTCGGCAAGATCACCCCCAAGGGTGAATCGCCGATGACCCCGGAAGAAAAGCTGCTGCGCGCGATCTTCGGCGAAAAGGCCAGCGATGTGCGCGACACCTCGCTCAAGCTGCCGCCGGGCGTGTCCGGCACGATCGTCGAAGTGCGCGTGTTCAACCGTCACGGCATCGAAATCGATGACCGTACTCGCGCGATCCAGAACGAGGAAATCGAACGCCTCAAGAAGGATAGCGAAGACGAACGCAACATCCTCAACCGTGCCACCTACAACCGCCTGCGCGATATGCTGGTGGGCCAGGTCGCCTCGGCCGCGCCGAAGGGGATCAAGAAGGGCACGGACATCGACGCCGACCTGCTGGATACGGTCGACCGCTACGAATGGTTCAAGTTCGCCGTGGCCGACGATGCCGTGCAGGCCCAGCTGGAAGCGGTGAAGGGCCAGTATGACGAGGCCGTGAAGCGCATCAAGGACAAGTTCGAAGACCGCAAGGAGAAGCTCGAACGCGGTGATGAACTCGCCCCGGGCGTGCTGAAGATGGTCAAGGTCTTCGTGGCCGTGAAGCGCAAGCTGCAGACCGGCGACAAGATGGCCGGCCGTCACGGCAACAAGGGGATCATCTCCAAGGTGCTGCCGCAGGAAGACATGCCGTTCATGGAAGACGGCACCCCGGTGGACATGGTGCTGAACCCGCTTGGCGTTCCCAGCCGCATGAACGTGGGGCAGATCTTCGAAACCCACCTCGGCATGGCCGCCCGCGGCCTCGGCCAGCAGGTTACCCGGGCGCTGGAAGAATGGCGCGAGCAGAACCCGAACCCCGTTGCCGGCGATGCGCCGACCGCGGTGATCGACAAGCTCAAGGACATCTACGGCGATCAGTACCACGCCGATATCGACAGCCGTTCGACCGATGAAATCGTCGAAATGGTCGGTTACCTGAAGAACGGCGTGCCGATGGGTACTCCGGTATTCGACGGTGCCCGTGAAGCTGACGTGTCCGCCATGCTGACCAAGGCCGGCCTGCCGACCAGCGGCCAGGTGACCCTGTTCGACGGCCGCACCGGCGATGCCTTCGATCGCCAGGTGACCGTTGGTTACATGTACATGCTGAAGCTGCACCACCTTGTGGACGACAAGATCCACGCCCGTTCGATCGGCCCCTACAGCCTCGTCACCCAGCAGCCGCTGGGCGGCAAGGCCCAGTTCGGTGGCCAGCGCTTCGGGGAAATGGAAGTGTGGGCGCTGCAGGCATACGGCGCGGCATACACGCTGCAGGAAATGCTGACGGTGAAGTCCGATGACGTGGTCGGCCGCACCAAGGTTTACGAAGCGATCGTCAAGGGTGACGACACCTTCGAAGCCGGCATTCCGGAAAGCTTCAACGTGCTGGTCAAGGAAATGCGCAGTCTCGGCCTCAACGTCGAATTGTCCTCGCTGGGTGACGGCGAAGACGACGACGGGCTGTCGATCGCAGCGGAATAACGGGGTTTTCGGGCGGCAGGCCCTGCCGCCCACCCCATCCGCTCCAGGCATTCCCCTTCAAGGGATTTGAATTATGAACGAACTGACCAAATTTTCGAACCAGCTCGCAAAGCCGGAAACCTTTGACCAGATCCAGATCGGGATCGCGTCTCCGGAACGGATCCGCAGCTGGTCCTTCGGCGAAATCAAGAAGCCGGAAACCATCAACTATCGCACGTTCAAGCCGGAACGTGACGGCCTGTTCTGCGCGCGCATCTTCGGTCCGGTGAAGGACTACGAATGCCTGTGCGGCAAGTACAAGCGCATGAAGTACAAGGGCGTCGTCTGCGAAAAGTGCGGCGTCGAAGTGACCGTGACCAAGGTCCGTCGCGAACGCATGGGCCACATCGAACTGGCCGCACCGGTTGCGCACATCTGGTTCCTGAAGTCGCTGCCTTCGCGCATCGGCCTGCTGCTGGACATGCAGCTGAAGCAGCTCGAACGCGTGCTGTACTTTGAGAGCTACATCGTCACCGAACCGGGCCTGACGGCGCTGGAAAAGTTCCAGCTGCTGACGGAAGACGAACTGCTCGACGCGCAGGATGAATATGGCGAAGACGCCTTCACCGCCGATATCGGCGCGGCGGCGGTCAAGACCATGCTGATGGACCTGGACCTGGCGCAGGAAAAGGAAGACCTGCTCAAGGAACTGTCCGAAACCAAGTCCACCCTGAAGCCGAAGAAGATCATCAAGCGGCTGAAGGTCGTCGAAAGCTTCATCGAATCCGGCAACCGCCCGGAATGGATGATCCTCGACGTGGTGCCGGTCATTCCGCCGGAACTGCGCCCGCTGGTGCCGCTGGATGGCGGCCGCTTCGCGACGTCCGATCTGAACGATCTGTATCGCCGCGTGATCAACCGTAACAACCGCCTGAAGCGGCTGATGGAGCTGCGCGCGCCGGACATCATCGTCAGCAACGAAAAGCGCATGCTGCAGGAAGCCGTTGACGCGCTGTTCGACAACGGCCGCCGCGGCCGCGTCATCACCGGTG
>JBARAF010000169.1:0-5200 GCA_049791695.1 Croceibacterium sp. | reverse complement strand
TGGGATTCACCCGCCTCGTTGGCGGCAAAATCCTGCTTCCCGGCGAAGAAATCCGCCGTCACGCATTCGCGGCCTTCGATCTGTTCCGCGAGGTGATCGGCCAGGCCGCCGGGGAACTGGAACACTGCCTCTGCCGGAACGTCGGCGCTGACCAGCGAAGGGGCGCATCGCCAGCGGATTTCAACCCCGGCGTAAAGATACGCCTTCGACCGGGCGAGTTTGAACAACCGCGCAGGCTTGAAATCGCGGTCCCCGAAAATCTCCGTATCGGGCACGAAAGTCACGCTGGTACCGCGCCGGTTGGGCGTGGCGCCCAGCCGCTGCAATCCGCCCAGCGGCAGGCCGCGGCTGAATTCCTGCGCGAACAGTTCCTTGTTCTTCGCCACTTCGATCCGGGTCAGGCTGGACAGCGCATTGACCACCGACACGCCGACGCCGTGCAGGCCGCCGCTGGTGGCATAGGCCTTGCCCGAAAACTTGCCGCCGGAATGGAGCGTGGTGAGGATGACTTCGAGCGACGACTTGCCGGGAAATTTCGGATGTTCGTCAACCGGGATGCCGCGCCCGTTGTCAGTGATCGTCAGGCGGTTGCCTGGTTCCAGAAACACTTCGATGCGGTTGGCATGGCCGGCCACGGCCTCGTCCATCGCGTTGTCGAGCACTTCGGCGGCGAGGTGGTGCAGTGCGCGGTCATCGGTGCCGCCGATGTACATCCCCGGGCGGCGCCGAACCGGCTCCAGCCCTTCGAGCACCTCGATCGAGGAGCTATCGTAATCGCCACCGGCGCTCGGCAATTGTTCGAACAGGTCATCGGACATGGGCGACGCTCTACCCCGGTGTTCCCGCTGCGTTCAAGCGGGGAGCAAAGGTTATCCGACTGTCAGATTACCAGGCGGGGCAGCCTCAGTTGAACCGCGTCGGCGCAGCATCGACTACGGTGACCGCGCCGTTGCCAACCTGGCGCACTTCCATCGCCCGTTCGCCCACGCCGTTGGAGCGGAAGCGGAACGGACCATCAAGGCCGAGGAAGCCATCGGACGAGAGCATCTTGCCCACCGGGAACTTGCGCCCCGGCTGCCATTCGCGGGCAACGCGAAGGGTCAGCAGCACGGAATCATAGCCCAACGTGGCAATGCGGTAAGGCTGTTCGCCAAACCGCGCCTGGTAGCTTTTGACGAATTGCTGGTACCGGCCATCGGAAACCGAGGAGAACCACGCCCCGCGCAAGGCGGCCGTGGTGCCGATGGAGGATTCCCCGCTCCACAACTCGGTGCCCAGGATGGCGGGCAGGGCGGCCCCGGCATTTTTCAGCGCGCCTGCCGCCATGGCGGAAAGGCGGGCCCCGTCGGACACCAGCACGGTATCGTACCCGCCCTTGGCCTTCAGTCGCTGGGCGGCGCTGACGATCGAGGTGTTCCCCCGATCATACCGCTCGATGGCGACCACTTGCCCGCCAGCAGCGCCAACGGCCTGCGACAGCGCGTCGGAGGCGCGGCGGCCATAATCGCCTTCCGGCACCAGCGCGGCATAGCGGCGCGATCCCTTACCAGCAGCCCAGGCGACGGTGCGGAACACCGACTGTTCGGGAATGTGGCCCATCACGAACACGTCCGGCGCGGCGACCGAGGTATCGTTGGAAAAGGTGATCAGCGGCACGTCAGCCGGGCGGGCCTGGGACAGCACGGCGGTCACTTCTTCCCGCAGCAGCGGGCCGAGGATCAGCTTGTTGCCTTCCGCCAATGCGCGGCTGGCGGCAGCACCTGCGCCGGGGGCAGTGTCGTATGTGGTGATGCGCAGGTTCTGGGCATTGGTATCGAGCAGCGCCATCGTGGTGGCATTGGCAATCGCGCGCCCGGCCGCGCCGTTTTCACCCGACAACGGCACCAGCAAGGCGATGCGGTGGCGGTCGGTATCGGTCGGCAGGGTGTCAACCGGCCCGGTCGGCTGCGGGCGGGGTGGCGGCGTGGGGCCGGGCTTGGGTACCACCTGGCACGCGGCCAGCGCGGTGCCCAGTGCAAGGGCGGCAAAACTGCGCCTGGAAAGTCCCAACATACTTGCCGCTCCCACCGAACCTGGTTCACAAGGCCGCCTGTGAGCGAACCTTCCCAAACATCCAACCTGTCGGCTGGCCTCTATATGGTTGCCACCCCCATTGGCAATCTTGGAGACATCACCCGTCGCGCGGTGGACACGCTTGAACGCTGCGATGCGATTGCGTGCGAAGATACGCGGGTTACCGCCAAGCTGCTGCGTCACCTGGGAATTACTAAGCCGCTGTGGCGCTATGACGATCACAGCAGTGAGGCTGACCGGCAGCGGTTGCTGGATGCGATGCGCAGCCAGGCCGTGGTGCTGGTCAGCGATGCCGGGACGCCGCTGGTGTCAGACCCCGGTTACCGGCTGGTGCGTGATGCACGGGCAGTGGGCATTGCCATCACCAGCCTGCCGGGCCCCAGCGCGCCGGTGATGGCCATCACGCTGGCCGGGTTGCCGAGCGACCGGTTCCTGTTCGCCGGGTTCCTGCCGCAAAAGGACAAGGCGCGGGCTGCCGTGCTGGCGGAACTGGCGGCAGTGCCATCGACGCTGGTGTTCTTCGACACCGCCCCGCGGCTGGTCAAATCGCTGGCCGCCATCGCGCAGGTGCTGCCGGGGCGCGAAGTGGCCGTAGCCCGTGAACTGACCAAGCTGTACGAGGAATGCCGCACCGGCGCGCCGGAAGACTTGATCGCCCATTACGAAGCCCACCCGCCGCGTGGCGAAATCGTGCTGCTGGTGGGGCCGCCTGTCGCGCCTGACCGGGGCGAGCTGGATGTTGATGGACTGCTGGGTGAAGCCCTGCTGACCATGAAGGCTTCGCAGGCTGCCGGGCAAGTGGCCAAGGCCACCGGGCTCGACCGCAAGGAGCTATATGCCCGCGCACTCGAATTGAAATGAGCAGCCGCGCCGAACGCGAAGCACGCGGCAGGCGCGGCGAATGGCTGGCGGCCTGGTACTTGCGGCTGAAGGGCTGGCGCATCGTGGCCCAGCGGGTGAAGACCCCACGCGGCGAGATCGACCTGGTGGCGCGCCGCGGGCGCACGGTCGCATTTGTCGAAGTGAAGTGGCGGGCGCGGGGTGAAGATCTGGACTTCGCGCTCGATCCCTATCGCCTGCGCCGGGTGGCGGCGGCGGTGGAAGCAGTGGCCCACAAACACGCACGGCCGACCGATACCATGAGGATCGACGCAATCCTGCTTGCGCCGGGCCGCTGGCCTCGCCACATCACCAACGCCACGCTAGGCTGAGTTCGCGTCTCGACTTCGCTCGATCCGAACGGCGAGGGTGTGCATCTGATTTTCCGTTCGTGTCGAGCGTAGTCGAGACACCCAAGCATAAAGGCCTGCCCCATGTCGCTCCGCGTTGCGGTCCAGATGGACCCGCTGGAAACCACCAATATCGCCGGCGATTCCAGCTTCGCGCTGATGCTTTCCGCCCAGGCGCGGGGGCACAGCCTGTGGCATTATGACGTCACCACCCTGGCGTGGGACGAAGGCAAGATCACTGCCTGGGCCCGCCCCGTGCGGGTGCAGCGCGTGGTGGGCGACCATTTCACCTGGCTGGGCGAAGCGCGGCGGATTGATCTGGGCGCGGATATCGACGTGGTGTGGATGCGGCAGGATCCGCCGTTCCACCTCGGCTATATCAGCGCGGCCCTGCTGCTGGACCGGCTGAAGGGCACGACCCTGGTGGTCAACGATCCGCGGCAGGTGATCAACGCCCCGGAAAAGATGTTCGTGCTGGATTACGCGCATTTCATGCCGCCGACCCTGATTGCGCGGCAGGTGCAGGATATCCGCGCCTTCCAGCAGCGTCACGGCGGGGCCGTGGTCTGCAAGCCGCTGCACGGCAATGGCGGCAAGGCGATTTTCCGGATCGAGGCCGATGGCACCAACCTGTCCGCGCTGACCGAATTGTTCGGGCAGGTCTGGCCGGAACCGTTCATGGTCCAGCCGTTCCTCCCCGAAGTGGCCGCAGGCGACAAGCGCATCGTGCTGGTGGACGGCGAATATGCCGGCGCGATCAACCGCAAGCCGGGCGAAGGCGAATTCCGCAGCAACCTCGCCCAGGGCGGTTATGCCGAAAAGAGCGACCTGACCTCGCGGGAAGAGGAAATCTGCGCCGCGATGGGCCCGGAACTTAAGGCACGCGGGCTGGTTTTTGTCGGCATCGACGTCATCGGCGGCAAGTGGCTTACGGAAATCAACGTCACTTCCCCGACCGGCATCGTTGCCATCGACGCCTTCAACGGCACCGACACCCCGGCGCTGATCTGGGACAAGGTGGAAGAACGGCTCGCGGCAAGCTGACACAGACTCGATTGCAACCCTGACAGGCCTGGCGCGGAACTTCGACCATGTATGAATTCATTGTCGAAGCGATCGCTCTCGGCGGCTATCTCGGCATCTTCCTGCTGATGGTGCTGGAAAATGTCATTCCGCCCATCCCGTCGGAAGTGATCATGGGCATTGGCGGGGTGCTGGTGGCCCGCGGGCAGATGGAATTCTGGCCGCTGATCATCATCGGCACGCTGGGCACCACTGCGGGCAATTTCTTCTGGTACTGGGTGGGCAACAGCTGGGGCTATCGCCGGCTGGAGCCTTTCGTCCAGCGCCACGGCCGCTGGCTGACCCTGGATTTCAGTGACATCGAAATCGCCGCGCGCTTCTTCCAGCGGCACGGCCAATGGGTGGTGTTCCTGCTGCGCTTTTCCCCGTTCCTGCGCACGCTGGTCTCCTTACCGGCCGGGCTGGCGCACATGAAACTGTGGCGCTTCCTGCTGTACACCACGGCCGGGGCCGCGATCTGGAACGTGCTGCTGGTGGAAGGCGGGCGGCGGCTGGCCCCGTTGATCGAACGGTATGAACAGGTGGCCAGTTGGGTGGTGGCCGGGTTCGTGCTGCTGCTGCTGGCAACGTACATCTGGCGCGTGGTCACCTGGAAACCCCGGCACGAACGGGATTAACCCGCCAATCTCTAGCTGCCCCGCGGGTGGGCCGAACGATAGGTTTCCAGCAGCGTCGCCGCATCGACCCGGGTGTAGATCTGCGTCGAACCAAGGCTGGCGTGGCCAAGCAGTTCCTGCAGTGACCTGAGATCCGCCCCGGCCCCCAGCAAGTGGGTGGCAAAACTGTGGCGCAGCGCGTGCGGCGTGGCTGTGGGC
>JBARAF010000168.1:0-2672 GCA_049791695.1 Croceibacterium sp. | reverse complement strand
GCCGCCGCTCCTGCCAACGCCGCTTCCCCGGCCCCGCGGGGCGCGGCCGACGTAACCGGCCAGCGGATGCGCCAGGCCGACCAGGCGGCCAATGTCGGCAACTGGATGAGTTATGGCCGCACCTGGGACGAACAGCGGTTCAGCCCGCTGGGCCAGATCACCGCGCAGAATGTCGGCCAGCTGGGCCTGGCCTGGTTCGATGACCTGGAAACCCTGCGCGGCATGCAGGCAACACCGATCGTGGTCGACGGCGTGTTGTACAATGCCAGCATCTTCAACGTCATCACCGCCTATGATGCGAAGACCGGGCGCAAGCTGTGGACCTATGATCCCAAGGTCAGCCGCGAATGGGCGCGCCTTGCCTGCTGCGGCCCCAGCACGCGCGGCATCTCCGCCTGGCAGGGCAAGCTGTACATCGGCGCGCTGGACGGGCGGCTGATCGCCATCGATGCCAAGGATGGGCGCGAACTGTGGTCGGTCAAGACGTTCGAGAACGACCAGCCCTATTCCATCACCGGCCCGACCCGGGTGTTCGACGGCAAGGTGGTGATCGGCAACGGCGGCGCCGATTATGGCGTGCGCGGCTTCGTGGCCGCCTATGATGCCGAAACCGGGCGCAAGCTGTGGAAATTCTACACCGTGCCGGGCAACCCCGCGCTCGGCCCGGATGGCGAAGCTTCGGACAGCGTCATGGCCATGGCCGCGAAGACCTGGAACGGCGAATGGTGGAAACTGGGCGGCGGCGGCACCGCGTGGGATTCGATCGTCTACGATCACGACGCGAACCTGGTTTACATCGGCACCGGCAACGGCAGCCCGCACGTGCAGGAATTCCGCAGCCCCGGCGGCGGTGACAACCTGTTCCTGTGTTCGATCATCGCGGTCGATGCCACCACCGGCAAGTACAAGTGGCATTACCAGATGGCTCCGGGGGAAGAATGGGACTTCACCTGCACCCAGCCGATGATGCTGGCCGACCTGACGATCGAGGGCCGTAAACGGCAGGTGATCATGCAGGCGCCCAAGAACGGCTTCTTCTACGTGATCGACCGGCTGACCGGTGAACTGATCAGCGGAAAGAGCTATATCCCCAACACCTGGGCGAGCCATATCGACATGGCCACCGGCCGCCCGGTGGAAACGCCGACGGCGCGACTGACGCGTGACCTGAAGCTGATGATCCCGGGGCCCAATGCGGCGCACACCTGGCATCCGATGGCGTTCAACCCGGGCACCGGGCTGGTTTACCTGTCGGCGCAGGAACAGTGGATGGTGATGGCCAAGCTGGCACCGGACAAGTTCAAACCGGTCCACTGGCGCTCCAATTCCGGGTTCGATTACATTTCCAACCCTGAGCTGCGCCGCCAGTTGCAGGCCGAAGCTGACGCGAAGGAGAAAGGCTATCTCCTCGCCTGGAACCCTGCCACGCAAAGCGAAGCCTTCCGCATCCCCCATTCGATGGTCGGATCGGGCGGGGTCCTGGCCACGGCGGGCAACCTGCTGTTCCAGGGCACGATCGAGAAGAACTTCGAAGCCTACAGCGCGACCGACGGCAAACTGCTGTGGTCGATGCCGGTGCAGAACGTCGCGATTGCCGGGCCGATCAGCTATATGGTCGATGGTGAACAGTACATCGCCGTCAACGTCGGCTGGGGCGGATCGCCGGTATCGGCGCTGAACCGCATCCCCGGCGGCTTCCGCTATTCCTCCGCCCGCCTGCTGGTGTTCAAGCTGGGCGGCACGGCACAACTGCCGCCGATGCCGCCGGCCTCGTCCCTGCCGCGCCCGCCGATGCTGCGCGCCACGGAGGCGCAGATCATCGAAGGCCGCCGCCTGTTCGCCGATACCTGTTCGATCTGCCACGGCAAGGAAGCGAAAGGCGGGGTCAAGGACCTGCGCTGGATGAACGCCGATGCCCACGCCGATTTCATGGACATCGTGCTGCGCGGCAAACGGGCGGAAAAGGGGATGGGCAGCTTTGCCGAAATCCTCACTCCGCAGCAGGCGGAGGCCATCCACATGTACCTGATCGCCCGCGCCAACGAAGATTGGCAGGACGCTGCCGTTAAGGGGAACTGACCATGCGTAGCCTGAGCCTGATTGCCGCCGCGCTGCTTTCCGGAACCGCCGCCCCGGCACTGGCCCAGGCACCGGGAGAAGACAGCGCCGTGCTCGACACCAGCTGTGACCGGGCCTGCCTGATCGGCGCGCTGAAAGACCATATGCGCGCCCTGGCCACCCGCGATCCGGCGGCGATGCGGCTGGCGACCAACGTGGTCTTCACCGAAAACAACGTGGTCCTGCCGGTCGGATCGGGCCTGTGGGACACGGTCACCGCAGTTGACGCGACTGGGCTGGAAGCGGCCGATCCGCGCACCGGGCAGGCGGCCTGGTTCGGCTCCGTGCGCGAGAACGGGGTGCCTGCCGTCTATGCCGTGCGCATCCGCGTCCGCCACGGGCTGATCGACCAGATCGAAACCGTGGTCCACCGCAAGACCGCCCTGCCCGCCCCGTTCGGCGACGTGACGAAGATGGAGCATGACGCCGCCTTCAACGAAGTGCTGCCGCCCGCCAGCCGCCGCCCGCGCGAACGGATGCTGGCAATTGCCGACAGTTACTTCGACACGGTGGAACTGAACGACGGGCAGATTTTCGCCCCCTTCAGCCAGGAT
>JBARAF010000167.1:0-3955 GCA_049791695.1 Croceibacterium sp. | reverse complement strand
CCAGGATATCGAGCGCCATCGTTATCTCTCCGTTGCAATCATTCAGCGGCCTCGCTGCCCATTGCTGCTGCGCGCGGTTAGCGGGCAAAGCGCAGGGTGGCGCGAGCGCCGCCGCCTTCAACGCCGGCGAAAGTCAGCTCGCCGCCGTGTTCTTCGACAATCTTCTTCACGATCGCGAGGCCGAGGCCGGTGCCCTTTTCCCGCGTTGTGACATAGGGTTCCATGATCCGTTCGCCCTGTTCCGGCAGGCCGACGCCGTTGTCGGTCACGGTCACGGTCAGCAACTTTTCCCCGGCGGATACCGTCACCGCGATGTGACCGCGGTAATCGACATCCGCGGTGCGCTGGCGCGCCTCCACCGCTTCGGCCGCGTTTTTCAACACGTTGGTCATCGCCTGGCCGAACTGGTGCCGGTCACATTCGATGTGCGGCTGCGTCACCTGGGCATCCAGGGTGTAGTTGATATCCTGGTGGGCCACTTCCTGCAGGAACATCGCCTGGCGGACCAGATCGACCGCATCCTCGTGCCGGAAGACCGGTTTCGGCAGGCGAGCAAAGCTGGAAAATTCATCGACCATCTGCCGCAGGCTGCCGACCTGGCGGATGATCGTCCCGGTCAGTTCTTCAAACAGGTCGCCGTCTTCCAGGATCTGCTTGCGATAGCGGCGCTTCAGCCGTTCGGTCGCCAGCTGGATCGGGGTCAGCGGGTTCTTGATTTCGTGGGCGATGCGGCGGGCAACGTCCGACCAGGCGGCCTGTCGCTGATCGAGCAACTGGCGGGTAATATCTTCGAAGGTGATCACATGGCCAGCGGTGGCCGGGGCAATCTTGACCGCAAGGGTCAGCAGTTCACCACCCCGGCTGGTCTGCACGATGCCGCTGCTGGTCCCGCTTTCCAGCAGCTTGCCGATCTGCGGGGCGATTGCCGTCAGTTCCAGCCCCAGCGGAGCCGGCCCGGCCCGGCCATCAAGCAACAGCGCCTGGGCCGAAGCATTCATCAGCTGCACCTGCCCCTGAGCATCGACCGAGACGATCCCGGCGGTGATCGACTGCAGCACTGCCTCGATGAAGGCGCGCCGTTCCGCCACCTGGCGATTGGCGCCTCGCAGCGCATCTGTCTGCTGTTCGATCTGCGCAGTCATGCGGTTGAAAGCGCGGTTGAGCAGGCCGATTTCATCCGGCCCGTTGCGACCCGTCACGCGCAAGGCGTAATTGCCGCTGCCAACTTCGCGCGCGGCGGTAACGAGGTACGCCAGCGGTTTCACCTGCCTGTCGGCAAAACGCAGCGCGAACCATACCGCCAGGCCAACGAGTGACAGCGAGACCGCGAACAAGGCAAGGTTGTACCGCAGTTGCATCACCCGGGCGCGCTGGGTCAGCACGTCATAGGCCTGGACCACGCTTTGCGCGCGGTTCCACTGCTGGATCGCCAGCGCATCGGATTTGCGGGCATTGTACAGGAATATGCCCTGGCGCAGGTCCAGCGCGGTGATCGCTTCAATCCGGTCCTTGCTGGCCGTGGCCACCACCGGCTCGCCCGCCCGCAATGTTTCCAGCGCCTCGCGCGAGATGCGGTCCTTGCTGGTGCTGCCGTCGGGATCAGCCACCGCGACCACTTCCCAGCGGCCACCGACCACTTGCCGCAAGATCGCGCTTTCGGTCAGGCCGCGGGAATAGACCTGCAAGGCATACTGTTCCTGGAACAGCTGGCTGGCCATGTTTTCCTGTTGCAGCACGAACCGGAGATCGCTTGCCATGGCCACGGTTTCACCCGCCACTTCGCGCTGGTTCTGGTCGTAATAACCCTGGGCCAGCCGGTTGGCGTTTTCCAGGATGCCGCGCTGATTATCCGAAAACCAGAATTCCACCCCGGACTGGAACAGGATACTGGCGAACACCGCCACCAGCAGCGTCGGGATGGCTGCCACCAGGCTGAAGAAGAACACCAGGTTGACGTGCAACCGAGCCGTCGTGCCGCCAGCCCGGCGGATCGCCAGCCGGCGGCCAAACAGCACCAGCACCGCCATCGCCGGGATCAGGGTGCCGACCAGCATCATTGCACTGCGGCCAGACGGGACGATCTGTTTCGGGTCCGTGCCCGCCAGCGTCACCCACGAACTGACCAGCATCGCCACCAGGGCAACAGCAGCAAGCACTTCCAGCCACAGGAACAGGTTGACCCGGCGCGACAACAGCAAGCCCCTACGCCACCACCGTGGCATACGGCGCTGGCCGGAGTTCTGATCTGCGGAGGTTCTGGAAGACACCATCGTTGCCATGATACAACAGCACTGTTGCAGCAATGCAAGAGGTTATTCGACGAAGCGCCTCCGGTTACCGCCGGGCGTAAGGCTCCGGATCGATCTGCAGGTCGTCCAGCCGCTTGCGCAGGGTGTTGCGGTTAATCCCCAGCAGCTCCGCCGCGCGCAACTGGTTGCCGCCCGTTTCGCGCAAGGCGTGTTCGAACAGCGGACGTTCAAAGGCCGCAATGGCCCCGTGATAGACCGTGCCGGGTGCCGGGCGCGCCTCTGCCAACCAGGCATTGACCGCGCTGGCCATGTCGCAGGCTCCGTTGCCGGCTTCCAGCGGCGGCCGGTCATCCAGCAGCGCGCGCACAGTGCCGGTGTCGATTTCCTCTTCCCTGCTGAGCAAGGCGGCGCGGAAGATGAAATTGCGCAGTTCACGCACGTTGCCGCGCCAGGGCTGGTTATCCAGCATTAGCGCCGCTTCGCGTGACAGGCGGCGCGGGGGCAGCCCTTCCTCGGTCGCCTTGCGCAGGAAATGTCGCGCCAGCGGTTCGACATCGCCCTTGCGCTCCCGCAACGGCGGCAAGTGGATTGGCACCACGTTGAGGCGGTAGAACAGGTCTTCGCGGAACGAACCGTCGGCAATCATCGGCGCCAGATCGCGATTGGTGGCGGCGATGATGCGCACGTCGATGGCGATTTCCTCGTTCCCGCCAACCCGGCGGATGCGGCCCGATTGCAGCGCACGCAGCAGCCGCGTCTGCGCTTCGGGCGGCATATCGCCGATTTCGTCTAGGAACAGGGTGCCGCCGCTGGCCTGTTCAAACTTGCCGATGCTGCGCTGAACCGCGCCGGTGAAGGCGCCCTTTTCATGCCCGAAAAGCTCGCTTTCGATCAGTTCACGCGGGATCGCGGCGGTATTGACCGCAACGAACGGCCCGGTCTTGCGCGCGCCCAGCTGGTGGATGGCTTCGGCCACCAGTTCCTTGCCCGTACCGCTTTCGCCCAGCACCAGCACAGTCAGGTCATTGCGCAGGACCCGGGTGATCATCCGGTAGACATCCTGCATCGCCTGGCTGCGGCCGATCAGCGGCAGGCCTTCGGGGGCATCTTCCCCGGCATCGCCCGCGGCGCCCCGCCCGTCTGCCGCCTGGCAGGCGGCGCGGACCAGTTCATCCAGGTCGAACGGCTTGGGGAAATATTCGAAAGCCCCGGTGTCCGTCGCCCGTACCGCGGTATCCAGGGTGTTCTGCGCCGACAGGATGATGACCGGCATCGCCGGATAATTGCGCGTCACCTCGCCCAGCGTGGCGATGCCATCGCCATCGGTCAGCAGCACGTCGGTCAGCATGACGTCATAAGGCCCGGCCAGCAGCAACAGGTCGCGCCCGGCGATGCTGTCCGTGCGGGCGACAGTGAATGCCTCTGCTTCCAGCGCGGCGGTAATCACCATCGCGATCGAGGCATCGTCTTCCACCAGCAATACGCGGCGCGTCATCCCCCTGCCCCCTGTTTTGCCATCGGCAGGTGAACGCGGAAATGCGTCAGCCCTGCCGTTTCGTCCCGTTCGTGGCTGATACGCCCGTTCATGTCGCGCACCAGCTTGGTCACCAAGGCAAGGCCCAGCCCCTGCCCGTTCTTCTTCGACGAGACGAACGGTTCGAAGATATGATCGCGCAGCAAGGGATCGAACCCCGGCCCATTGTCGC
>JBARAF010000166.1:0-5396 GCA_049791695.1 Croceibacterium sp. | reverse complement strand
CCAGCGGATCGATGATCCAGCGCGGCAGGTTGGGATCGCCTTCGATCAGGCCGCCTTCTTCCAGCACGAAGCCCCAGTCAGGCCGCGCCACCTTCAGTACGTCCCACAGGGTGCGTTCGGCCATCTGGTCCGCCTTGGACACGAAGTCCGACGGGCCCTTGCGGCTCACCTGCAAGTGCTCGACCTCGCCAAAGTCACGCCGCAGGCGGTTGCCCGCCTTGCGCGCTGCCTTTTCCATCACGCGGATGAGGCCGGAAACTGCTGCCATTCTAACTTACCACCTGTACGCGAGGGATGTGCGGTTCAGCCGACCTTGCTGACATAGGTACGTTCATACACGTCCACCACAATGCGGGTGCCGCTGGCGATGTGCGGCGGAACCATCACGCGCACGCCGTTGTCCAGCAGCGCGGGCTTGAAGCTGGAAGAAGCGGTCTGCCCCTTCACCACCGCGTCGGCTTCCACGATCGTCGCTTCGACGGTGTCGGGCAGTTCGACCGAGATCGGCTTTTCGTCCCACAGTTCCAGCATCACTTCCATGCCATCCTGCAGGAAAGCAGCGGCATCGCCCAACAGGTCGGCCGGCAGCTGGATCTGGTCGTAATTGTCCTTGTCCATGAACACCAGCATGTCGCCATCGGCGTACAGGTACTGGAAATCCTTGGTGTCCAGACGGACGCGCTCGATCGTGTCGGCGCTGCGGAAACGGACGTTGGTCTTGCGGCCGTCCTGCAGGTTCTTCATTTCGACCTGCATATAGGCCCCGCCCTTGCCCGGCTGGGTATGCTGGATCTTGGCGACCTTCCAGATGCCGCCTTCATATTCCAGGATATTGCCGGGACGGATGTCCACGCCGCTGATCTTCATCGGTCACGCCTTCGGTATGGTTCGGAAAGTGAAGCGCGCGCCCTAGCCGCTTGGCGCGTTCATGGCAATGCAACGCGCAATAGGTTATGGGGCCGCCCCATGAAGAGGGCTTTCATCATCGCCGCTGCCATGCTGCTCAGCGCTCCGCTGGCCGCGCAAACCGTTCCGCCGGGCCAGATCGGCACCATTGAGCGCGGGCGTTACAACTGCGAACTGCCGGGCAATGTGAACGGCAGCGTGGGCGTGGCGCAACCGGACGCTTCGTTCGAGATCGAGAATGCATCGCGCTATGCCGCGCCGCAGGGTGGCGGCACCTATTTGCGCCGGGGCGACACGGTGACTTTCACCAGCGGGGCGCGCCAGGGCGAAAGCTATCGCGTGATCAGCCCCACATTCCTGCGCCGGATCGAAAATGGGCAGCCCGGCCGCCTGCGCTGCATCCGCAGCGGCCGCTGACGCTTATTTGCGCGTCAGCAGCGGATAGGGGTTGATCGCGGTTCCGGGGTCAGACCACCTGGAAGTGGGTGCCACCTGCAATATCGCAAAGTGCAGATGCGGGGCTGCCGGATCGGCATTGCCGGTACTGCCCACCGTGCCAAGCTGCTGCCCCTGCCGGACCTGCTGCCCCTCCGCCAGTCCGGGGGCATAGGATTGCAGGTGGGCGTAATAATGGATCCAGTTCCGATCGGCAGGGCGGATGTAGATGGTCGTCCCACCAGCCTTTGACTGGAACAGTTTTTCCACCGTGCCCGCGGCCGCTGCCAGCACCGGTGTTCCTGCCGGGGCGGGAATGTCGATTGCATCATGGGGCCGCAACCCCTGATCGCGGCGGTCGGCAAAAGTGTCGACCAGCTCGCTCGCGGCCACGCCCTGCACCGGGATCTGCCAGTCCCCGGCGGGGATCGGCGCCGGGCTTGGCGGCGATGCCCCGGAAACCTGCAACTGCGGTGAGGCTGAGGACTGCGGCGAAGCGATCGGCTGCGGTGGCGGATCGGTGCCGGTCAGGCTGCCGCCAAACACAATCCAGCCCGCCGAAGTGATGGTGGCCGTGACCACCACCGTCAGCAACCGGTCGAAGAAGCTCCCCACGCTCACGCCTGGAACAGAACCTTGGTGCTGCCGCTGACCATTTGCGCCAGACGTGCCGCATCCCAGTTGGTCAGGCGCACGCAGCCGTGGCTTTCAGCGCGGCCGATCGTTTGCGGTTCGGGAGTGCCATGGATGCCGTAGTGCTCCTTGGTCAAGTCGATCCAGACCACCCCGACCGGGCCGTTCGGGCCCGGCGGCAGCTGCTGCTTGGCATGGCTGTCCGGCACGTCCCAGAACAGCGCCGGATCATAGGCGAACGGCGTATTGCGGGCGACGCCATTGATGCCCCATTCACCCAGCGGCAACGGATCGTGGCCGGAACCGGTGGTGACGGTGAACATCGCCACCAGCTTGCCATCCTTGTCATAGCCTTTCAGCCAGCCTTCCGACTTGTCGACCACGATACGGGCCACATCCGGCTGATCCGACCCCACGCCGAGTGAGGCCAGGGTGGCGAGCCAGGCCTTGTCCTCCACCTCGCCCGGCGCGATGCGGTCAGCCCCGACATTGGGCACGATGATCGCCTGCCCCGGCCGGAACGCGGCAGGCCGGGTCGCCGTGGGGGCGATGGTGGGGTTGAGGGCGTACAGCACCTCTTGCGTGGTGTGGAACCGTTCCGCCAGCCGCTCCTCGATGGAACCGTAGCCAAGCCGGGTCAGCTTGGCCTGATCCGCGGGGCTGTCCGGCACAGGGGTATAGGCCTCGCTGCCCCATTCCTGCGGGATGGTGACGGTGCGGGTGGATGGAATGCGTTTCCAGCGGGCCAGCGCCTGCTGCGTGGCGGCGTCCAGTTCCCCGGTGACGGTCAGTCCGCTCGCTTCCTGGAAACCCTTCAACGCGTTGCTGGTCGAAAGGCCTGGCTTGCCGTCGACAATCCCGGCGCCGAAACCAAGCCGTTCCAGCACCACCTGCACCTGCATCATCGGCCGCGGCTCGGCCTGGTCGGCGACAGCGTAGGCACTGTCATCAGAAGCCAGGCTGTCCGCCAGGTTATCCGGCACCTTGGCCGGGGCAGATGGCCCTGCCTGGGCTTCCTTGTCTTTGGTGTCGGTTCCGTTCAACCCGCAGGCAGCAAGCAGTGCCAGCGGGGCCAATGTCAGCAATCGGTGCATCGTCTCTCCCTTTACAGGAGCAAACGGCCCGACTGCGCACTCAGTTCCGCAAATGCGCCCCGTCGAGCGCTTCGGTGAAGGCGCGCACCGCTGCTGCCTCGTCCCCGCCCCACACGGCATGGCTGGCGGCGATGAAATCCGCCCCGGCAACGGCCAGTTCGCGGCAGTTCTGCGGGGTGATGCCGCCGATGGCGACACAGGGAATTTCCATCATCCCCTGCCAGAATTCCAGCAGGTCCAGTTCCGGCCGGTGTTCGCTCTGCTTGGTTTCGCTGGGGAAGAAGGCCCCGAAAGCGACATAGTCAGCCCCGGCATCACCGGCTTCCATGCCAAGGTGACGGCTGGCGTGGCAGGTGACGCCAATCTGCGCCTCGCGCCCCAGTTCTTCGCGCGCCTCGCGCACGTCGCCGTCTTTCTGGCCCAGATGGACCCCATCCGCCTTGAGCCTCTTGGCCAGGGCCACCGAATCGTTGACGATGAAGGCCACGTCATGCTCCGCGCAAATCGCCTGCAGCGGTTCTGCCAGCTTGGCCGCTTCGTGCTGGTCCATGTCCTTCACCCGGAACTGGAACGCCGCGACCGGTCCGGCCGCGAGCGCGCGTTCCAGCCGCTGCGGAAAGTCCCCCCCGACGTCGAGCGGGGAGATCAGGTAAAGCTGGGTCGGGATGCGCTTGCGGGGTTCTGCCATGGGGGCGCTCTAACCGCACCAGCGGCGAAGGCCAAGCTTTCGCGTTCAGCGAGCGGAAAGCGATTGTCGCGCGTTATGCGCGGATGAAGAACCTGTTTGCCCTATCCGTCCTGGCGCTTGCGCCAATCGCCCTGTCCGCTTGCGTCGCCATTCCGGATGCGCCGATTGTCGATGGCCCCAGCCCGCTGAATGCCGGAACGTCGGTTCCGCTGGGCCAACCGGTCTGGGTGGGCAAGCTGGTGGTGACCCCGGCCGGGATCATCGAGGACAGCCGCTGCCCGATGAACGCCCGCTGCGTCTGGGCCGGGCGGCTGATCGTCAATACGCGGATCGACGGTGCTGGCTGGCGGCAGACGGTGCCGCTGACGCTGGGGGAACCCTATGCGGTGAAGGGCACCACGATCACCCTGACATCAGGCACGCCGGAAAAGATGGCCGGTGCCGAAGGGGCGCAGCAGGCGGATCACTTCACTTACGAAGATGGGGAATAGCTGGCTGAAGCTCCTCCCCGGTTAAGGGAGGAGCCTCACCGGGTTCACGCCACGCTGGCCGCGTGGATCGCGTCAATCGCTTCGGCCAGCACGGCATCAAATGCCGAATCATCCTGCTGCGCACGCAGCTGTTCCAGCAAAGCGCGGCTGAAGCTGGCAATCATGCCCTTGTTCTTCGCCAGTTCGGCGCAGGCTTCATCCCGGCTGAACCCGCCCGAAAGCGCCACCACCTTCAACACCTTGGGATGGTTTACCAGCGCGTCATAAGTGCCCGGAACCACCGGAATCGACAGCTTCAGCATCACCTGCTGGCCTTCCGGCAGGGCATCCAGCGCCTTCAGGATTTCGTCCCGCAGGATCACTTCCCCTGCGGCCCGGTCCGGAGCCTTGATCGAATATTCCGGTTCCAGGATCGGCATCAGCCCGGCATCCAGCACCTGGCGGCCAATTTCGAATTGCTGCGCGACGACTGCCGCAATGCCGGCCGGGTTGGCGCTGTTGATGACTGACCGTTCCTTGGTCCCGAACACCTGCAGCGCGCGAGCGCGGCTGAGCAGTTCGTCCAGGTCCGGCATCGGCTTCATCAACTGGACGCCATCCGCTTCGTCTTCTAGGCCCTTGTCGATCTTGATGAACGGCACCACGCCCTTGGCAATCAGCGCATGGGGAGTCGGCTTTCCGCCAACCAGCCCGTCCATCGTCTTTTCGAACAGGATCGCGCCCACCACCTTGTCACCCGAAAAGCTCGGCGCTTCGATGATGCGGCAGCGCATTTCGTGAATGCGGGCATACATCTGGTCATCGCCCGACCATTCGTGGTCCTGCACGCCATAAGCCCGCAGGGCCTTGGGGGTGGAGCCGCCGCTCTGGTCCAGGGCGGCGATGAAGCCATTCCCGGTGGCGATGCGGCTGGTCATGTCCTGCTGGTTCACGGCTGTCATTCCTCCAGTCAAATCAATGGGTCAGTGCGGCAACTCCGGGCAATTCCTTGCCTTCCATCCATTCCAGGAAAGCGCCGCCAGCGGTGGAAACATAGCTGAAATCGGCCGATACCCCTGCGTGATTGAGCGCGGCGACGGTATCGCCCCCGCCCGCCACCGAAACCAGCGAACCTTCCGCCGAAAGCGCCGCGGCCGTACGCGCCAGGGC
>JBARAF010000165.1:0-1936 GCA_049791695.1 Croceibacterium sp. | reverse complement strand
CCGGACAGCAGTGCCGCGACGCGGGTGCTGTTGTTACCGATGACGTTGAAGATCACTTCGTCCACGTTGCCATCGATCTTGCCCCAGTAGTTGCCGTTACGGGTAAAGGTGGTGCGGACATTGGGCTGGCGCTCACGCACGCGGAAAGGGCCAGTGCCGTTGGCACGGAAAGACGCGGCGTTTTCAATGCCTTTGCGGCGGTCCACCGGTTTGGTGGCCTGATTCGTTTCACACCACTTCTTGCTCATGATGTGCCACTGCGTGAACAGCTCGGGCAGGATCGGAAAGGGGTTGTTCAGCACGAAGTCAATCTTGTGGTCGTTGATTTTCTTGATTTCCTTGATCTGGCCGACATAACTCTTCATGTCCGAGCCGTCACCCTTGGCGCGTTCGTAGCTGAAGATCACGTCGTCCGCGGTGAACGGCGAGCCGTCGTGAAACTGCACGCCCTTGCGCAGGTTGAAACGCCAGACCGTCGGCGAGGTCTGCTTCCAGTCGGTCGCCAGCGAGGGGGCGAGCTTGTAACTGCGGTCGCGCGTGACCAGCGGTTCGTACACATTGCCCACCACGGTCAGTTGCAGGGATTCGTTGAGCGAATGCGGGTCCAGCGAGAGGGCATCACCCTGGTTTCCGACCCGCAGGGTCACTGCGGACGCTACAAAAGTTGTGGCTGCCAGCGCCGTACCAACAAGGGTAAAAGCGGCTTTTTTCGTGAAATTCATGGAATTCTCCTGTTGAAAAAAAATAATCAGCGCGACTCGGATAAAGGCATGGATTGCTCCACCAGCCCGGCATGCAGGGCGGCACCCAGCGGGAGGATGTCGTCGTTGAAATCGTAACGACTGTTGTGCAGAAAACAGCTGCCAATACCGTTTTCTGCCCCCTGGCCGATGCGCATGTACGCGCCGGGTTTGACCTGCAGCATGAAGGAAAAGTCTTCGGCGCCCATGCTGGGCTCCATGTCGCGTACGACATGGTCTTCGCCCAGCAGGGTTTGCGCCACATCGGCTGCAAACATGGCTTCATCAAACGAGTTGATGGTGGCCGGATAAATGCGTTCGTAGTGCACGGCAGCGGTTGCACCAAAGCCGAGCGCGACCGCACTGCAAAGCTCGTTGAGACGGCGTTCTATCATGTCCTGCACGTCCGGGTTGAAGGTGCGGACCGTGCCGACCATTGTGGCCTTGCCCGGCACCACGCTGAAGGCGCCCATGTCGCCGGCGTGCATTGCGCACAGGCTGATCACGGCGCTGTCAATCGGCTTGACGTTGCGCGAAACAATGCTTTGCACCGCCGTGATGATGTGCCCAGCCACCAGCACCGGATCGACCGTCATGTAGGCGTGTGCACCATGGCCACCCCGGCCGGTGATGTCGATGGTGATGCGGTCCGCGGCTGCCATCATCGGCCCCGGGTTGATGCCCACCGTGCCCGGCTTCATGGAAGGCCAGTTGTGCATGCCGTAAACCGCCTGCACCGGGAACCGGTCAAACAGGCCGTCTTCAATCATGACCCGCGCACCGGCAAACCCCTCTTCACCGGGCTGGAAAATCAGCACGGCCGTTCCGTCAAAATTGCGCGTGGCCGCCAGGTAGCGGGCTGCGCCCACCAGCATGGCCACATGCCCGTCATGGCCGCAACCGTGCATCATGCCGGCCCGCGAGGATTTCCAGGCAAAGTCGTTGTGTTCCGTCATCGGCAGCGCGTCCATGTCGGCACGCAATCCGATCATTTTTCCGCTGCTGCTCTGCTGGCCCCTGATGACGGCCACCAGCCCGGTCTTGCCGATGCCGGCATGCACTTCGTCCACGCCACAGCGCTGCAGCGCTTCCTTCACGCGGGCGCTGGTATAGATCTCTTCAAAACCGAGTTCCGGGTGGGCATGCAGGTCACGGCGAAAGGCCGTGATTTCGGGATGAAATTCGCTGATTTGCGC
>JBARAF010000164.1:0-1755 GCA_049791695.1 Croceibacterium sp. | reverse complement strand
GGCTCGTACGCGGGCTGAAGCTGGCCCTGGCTCCGCTGGCGCTGGCCGCGCTTTCGGCCTGTGCCTCGGGCTTCAACGCTGATGTTTCGCGCTTCGCCAGCCGGCTTCCGGCCCCCACGGGCCAGAGCTTTGCCGTGGTGGCGGACGATCCTGCCCTGGCCGGCGGGCTCGAATTTTCGCAATACGCCAGCTACG
Organism: Croceibacterium sp.; assembly: GCA_049791695.1. GTDB lineage: Bacteria > Pseudomonadota > Alphaproteobacteria > Sphingomonadales > Sphingomonadaceae > Croceibacterium_C. The sequence goes on along the minus strand of JBARAF010000164.1, from coordinate 1,560 downwards.
TTTCAACCAACATGGAACGGCTCGGCTATACCCGTGCCTCCTCGCCGGAAGACGCCACCTTGCTGGTGAGGTTCGATTACGGCGTCGATCAGGGACGGGAAAAGGTAGTCAGCACCGGCTACGCCCGTGATCCGTTCTATTCCCCGTGGATGTCCTATCGTCCAGTGATCTACCGCACGCCTTATGGCAATCGCATGGGCTATGTGCCGTACCAGAACTGGGGCTACGGCTATTACGATCCGTTCTTCAACCAGGGCGTATCCAGCTACACCGTCTTCACCAGCGGCATCGACCTAAAGATCGACAGCCGGGTTTCGGGTGAGCGGCTGTTCGAAGGCAAAGCCGAAGCGCTGAGTACGTCGAACCGCCTGCAATACCTGGTGCCCAACCTGGTCGAAGCGATGTTCACCGACTTCCCCGGCAATTCGGGCGAAACGGTCCGCATTTCGGTGAAGCCGGAAGACCAGCCGGTGCAGCGCAATCGCCGTTGAGGCAGGATTGAGCCGATAAGAAGGGCGGGCCAGTTGGTCCGCCCTTTTTGTTTCAGAGGTGGGCGTGGCCGCCGGTTGAACCGAAGCCGCCCGCGCCGCGTTCAGTGGCGTCCAGTTCCTCGACCTCGTGCCACACGGCGCGGGTAACCGGCGCCAGCACCAATTGCGCCACCCGGTCACCGCGCTGGATCGGGAATGGTTCGCCGCCGTGGTTGATCAGGATCACCTTCAACTCGCCGCGATAGTCGCTGTCGATCGTGCCGGGGGTGTTGGGCACGGTAATGCCGTGCTTCAGCGCCAGCCCGGAACGGGGGCGCACCTGCACTTCGAAGCCTTCCGGAATCGCCAGTGACAGGCCCGTGGCCACTGCATGGCGTGCACCCGGGGCCAGGGTCACATCTTCGGCGGAAACAACGTCCATCCCGGCGGCGCCGTGGGTGGCATAAGCCGGCAGGTCCAGCCCGGCACCATGCGGCAGGCGGCGGATGCGGACGGGAACATCATTCATCGACTGCACCTATTTCCGCCGCGATCCGATCAACCAGCTGGCGGGCGACCTCATCTTTGCTCATGTGCTCCCAGTGCTCGACCCCGGTTTCGCGGACAAGATGCACGGTGTTGCTGTCCCCACCCATTACGTCACCCGACACGTCATTGGCCACGATCCAGTCCACGCCCTTGGACTTGCGCTTGCGGGTGGCGTTTTCGACCACGCGTTCGGTTTCGGCGGCGAAGCCGATCACCAATGGCGGGCGCTGCGGGCTGCCCGCGGTGCTGGCGAGGATATCGGGGTTTTCTTCCAGCAGCAGCGCCGGCGGCGCGCTGCCGCGCTTCTTGATCTTTTCCGGGGCATAGTCGCGGGTGCGCCAGTCGGCCACGGCGGCGACCATCACCGCAACGTCCACCGGCAAACATTCGCGCACGGCCTGGGCCATCTCCTGCGCGGTTTCCACGTCGATCCGGTCCACCCCCGACGGCGTCGGCTGGGTGACCGGGCCCGCCACCAGCGTGACCCGCGCGCCCGCTCGCGCCGCGGCGGCGGCGATGGCAAAGCCCTGCTTTCCGCTCG
>JBARAF010000163.1:0-7986 GCA_049791695.1 Croceibacterium sp. | reverse complement strand
GCCCTGGCGCTGGTTATGGTGCTGAGCGTCGGCACCGTTCTGTGGAGCCGCGCGGCCCAATCGCTCAGCGCGCCATTGCCCGCGCAAATCCACTTGCCGCAAGTGCCCGGCTGGACCCGTGTCGATTATGCACCTGCCGTGCCCTGGCACCCGCGTGCCGCCGGGGCCGATCATCGGCTGATCGGTCGCTATGCCAATGCGCAGGGGCAGCATGTGGACGTGTTCGTGGCGCTCTATGCCGGGCAGGGTGAAGGGCGCGAAGCCGGGGCTTTTGGCGAAGGGGCACTGGTCCCGGCCACGGACTGGCGCTGGCTGGAACCGGCACCGGGTATTGACGGCGGGAAGGGCGAATGGTTGCAGGCTCAGGGCGTCCATCGCCGGCTGGCCATCACCTTCTTTCGCAGCGGTGACCTGCTGACCGGCAGCAATGTCCGCCTGAAACTGGCCACCTTGCAAGCGGGCCTGGCCATGCAGGCGCGGCCAACCACGATGCTGATCGTTTCGGCTGAGGAACAGGGTGGGGCGGCGGAACAGGCCGTCCGGGCGTTCCTCCAGTCCGCCGGGCCGCTCAACAGCTGGATGGACCGTTTTGGCGGCATGGCATAGGGGACAGGCCATGTGCGGGATCGCTGGACTGTTTCATTGCGGCACCCCCAAGCCGGTCGATCCGGCGCGGGTGGAACGGATGTGCGATGCGATCGCCCATCGCGGTCCGGACGGCCACGGGGTGTGGACCGCGCCGGGCGTGGCCCTGGGCCACCGCCGCCTGTCGATCATCGACCTGGCCGGATCGCCGCAACCGATGCCCAGCCCGGACGGACGGGCGATGATCGTATTCAACGGCGAGATTTACAATTACCGCGAACTGCGGCGCGAGCTGTCCGCCCACGGCGCGCAGTTCCGCACCGAGGGCGATACCGAGGTGATCCTGGCCGCCTGGCAGCAATGGGGCGTCGACTGCCTGCCACGGCTGCACGGGATGTTCGCTTTCGCGCTGTATGATCTGTCGCAGCGGACGCTGTTCCTCGCCCGTGACCGGTTGGGGGTGAAGCCGCTGTTCATGGCCCCGCTGGCCGACGGCAGCCTGGCCTTCGGTTCGGAACTGAAGGCGCTGCTGGCCCACCCGATGCTGCGGCGCGAAGTCGATCCGCTGGCGGTGGAAGATTACCTCGCCTGGGGGTACGTGCCCGATCACCGGTCCATCCTCAAAGGGGTGGAGAAGCTGCCGGCCGGGCATTACCGCCTACTGCGCCATGATGCAGCGCCCAGCGCCCCGGTGCGCTGGTGGGACGTATCCTTCGAACACCGCCACAAGGGCAGCGACCGCGATCTGGAAGCACAACTGCTGGATCACCTGCGCGAAGCCGTGTCCAGCCGCATGGTGGCCGACGTGCCGCTGGGCGCGTTCCTTTCCGGCGGGGTCGATTCGTCGAGCGTCGTCGCCCTGATGGCAGAGGCAAGTCGCGAGCCGGTGCGCACTTGCACCATCGGGTTCGATGTCGCCGCGGTGGATGAAACGTCCTATGCCGCCGAGGTCGCCAACCTGTTCGGCACCCGCCATCAAAGCCGCCAGGTCAGTTCCGACCAGTTCGACGCGATCGACACGCTGGTGGGCATGTTTGACGAACCCTTTGCCGATGCCTCTGCCTTGCCGACCTGGCGGGTGTGCCAGCTGGCCCGCGAAAGTGTGACCGTGGCCCTGTCCGGCGACGGTGCGGACGAGGCATTGGGCGGATACCGCCGCCAGGTGTTCCACGCGCACGAGGAACGGGTGCGGGCCCTGTTGCCGGCCGCGTTCCGCAAATCGGTCCTTGGCCCGCTCGGCCGGGCCTGGCCGAAAGCGGACTGGGCGCCACGCCCCCTCCGCGCCAAATCGACCCTGCTGGCCCTGTCCGGCTCTGGCGAGGAAGGCTACGCCCGCAGCCTGTCGGTCGTGCCGCCGGAAATGCGCGCCGCGCTCTATACGCCGGACCTGCTGCGCCAGTTGGGCGATTATCGTGCCGAACAACCGCTGGTGGACCTGATGCGCAAGGCACCGGCCCGCACCGGGCTGGACCGGGCGCAATATGCCGACCTGGCCTTCTGGCTGCCAGGCGACATCCTGACCAAGACCGACCGCACCAGCATGGCGGTAAGCCTGGAAGCGCGCGAGCCATTGCTGGACCACCGCCTGATCGAATTTTCCGCCGGGCTGCCTCATCGGCTGCGGGTGAAGGGGCGGCAGGGCAAGTGGCTGCTGAAGCACGCGATGCGGCGGTACCTCCCGGACAATATCCTGTTCCGTCCGAAACAGGGTTTCGTCACCCCGATTGCGCAATGGCTGCGCGGGCCGTTGGCCGGGGAAACCCGCGCCATTGTCGCCAGTGAGGGGCTGGCCCGCACGGGCTGGTTCGACACCAAGGTCCTGGCGCAAATGGCCGATGCCCACATTGCCGGCAGCGCAGATCATTCGCGCCTCCTGTGGCAATTGCTCATGCTCGACCGGTCTTTGTTACGGCTTGGTGTCAACGGCTGAGCAGACTGCTGGCCCCGTTTTTAAGTCGTCATATGTCCCCTTTTGGGACCGGCATGGTTAAACGATTAGCGACACGTTAATTAACTGTTTGCCATCTTCTTTCGCGATGATAGATTCCTGAAAGCAACGGAAATTGGAAAACCAAGCCGTGCCAATGGGTTGCGAGCGGGGTATTTATGGATCGGGTTGCAGGGCAGATTGAATCTGCCGAATTTGAAGCAGGTGCGCCCGAACGACCGTTCATGGCGCTTGACGCTCATGATGAGCCGCTCGTGCAAGAAAGTGCGGCACATCTTTCGATAGATCCCTCCCTGTTCGCACTGGGCGAATTGGACGTACTGTACAGATATGATAGCGCCGCCCTGTGGACCTTCATGAATCCGGAAGGCAGGCCCAGTTTTACACCGCCAATGCTGCATGATTTCGAAGCCTGGCAGCGGCTGATTTCCGAAAATTTCGGCCCCGACCTGGCTCCGCTGCGGTACCTGGTGCTGGGCAGTCGCTCACCCGGCGTGTTCTGTTACGGTGGGGACCTTGAACTGTTCCAGAGCCTGATCCGCAACCAGGAGCGGCAAGGGCTGGTCCGTTACGGCTATCGCTGCGTGGAAATCCTCCACCGCAACATGCATTCGCTGGACCTGCCGATGCTGACCATCGGGCTGGTCCAGGGTGCGGCATTGGGTGGCGGGTTCGAAGCGCTGCTTTCGTTCGACTATATCATCGCTGAACGGGATGCGACTTTCGGCCTGCCGGAAGTGATGTTCGGCCTGTTCCCCGGCATGGGCGCCCATGCGATCCTGTCGCGCAAGCTGGGCAGCGCCATGGCCGACCGGCTGATCGTGTCCAACCAGGTCTTCACCGCGCAGGAAATGTTCGACATGGGCCTGGTGCATCACCTGGCGGAACCGGGTGAAGGCATTGCCGCCTGCGAAGAATTCATCCGCCGATCCGAACGCCGCCATCCCGGGCTGGTCAACGCCCGCCGGGCGATGAAGCTGACCCGTCCTTTGCCGCTGGAAGAACTGAAGCAGATCGTCGACCTGTGGGCCGACGCCGCGCTGCAACTGACCGAAAGCGACCTGAAAGTGATGAACCGCCTGATCCGCGCCCAGCGGCGGGTGGCCGCAGCGGCCTAGCCTCAGCCTTCCTCGCCATGCCCCAGCGCCATGTAATCGGCGCTTTGCATTTCCATCAGCCGGCTGACGGTGCGTTCGAATTCGAAATGCCCGTCACCCTGTTCGTACAGGTCTTCCGGCTGTGCTGCGGCGCTGGCGAACAGCTTCACCCGCTGTTCGTACAGCGCATCGATCAGCGTAACGAACCGCGCCGCTTCATTGCGCATGTCCGGCCCCATCCGCGGAATGCCGACCAGGATCAGCGTGTGATAAGTGCGGCCGAGGGCGAGGTAATCCGCTGCCCCGCGGGCATCGGCGCACAGGCGTTTGAAACTGGCCACGGCCACGCCCTTCAGGCTTTTCGGCACGTGCAGGGTGCGGCCCCCGCCGACATCCAGTTCGGCCGCCGGAACATGGGCGGCATCTTCCACCGGATAATCGGTCAGGCGGAAAAACAGCTCACGCAGGGCTTCGGTCGCGGCTTCATCTGCGGGGACCAGCCAGCTGGCCCTGCCGCCAATCCGGTCCAGCCGGTAATCGGTCGGCCCGTTCAGTTCCAGCACGTCCAGCCGGTCTTCGATCAGGTCGATGAACGGCAGGAAATGTTCGCGGTTCAGCCCGTCCTTGTACAGGTCTTGCGGGGCGCGGTTGCTAGTGGTGACCAGCGTCACCCCTTCGTCTTCGATCAGCGCGCGGAACAGCCGGCTCATGATCATCGCGTCGGCGGAATTGTTGACCACCATTTCGTCGAAGGCCAGCACCCGCAGCCCTTGGGCAATGGCGGCGGCCACGGGCGGGATCGGATCGCCGCTCTCGCTCAGCCTCGCCTCGCGCAGGCGGGCGTGCACTTCCTGCATGAAAGCGTGAAAATGGACCCGGCGCTTCTCGCTGATCGCAAGATTGTCGTGGAACAGGTCCATCAACATCGACTTGCCGCGCCCGACGCCGCCCCACAGGTACACCCCGCGCGGGCTTTGCGCCTTGCCAAACAGTCGCTTCAACAGGCCGCCGGTGTTGCCTGCTTCCAGTTGCCGCGCCAGCAGGTCCAGCCGCTGGGCGGCCGCCTGCTGTTCGGCATCGGCACGCAACTCGCCAGCGGCGACAAGAGTGCGGTATTGCGCAAGTATTGCGGTCAGATCTGGCGCTCCGCCAGCATCTTCTTGGTTTCCGCGATTGCCTTGGCCGGGTTCAGGCCCTTGGGGCAGACATTGGCGCAGTTCATGATCGTGTGGCAGCGGTACAGGCGGAAGGGGTCTTCCAGCGCGTCGAGCCGTTCACCGGTCATTTCATCACGGCTGTCGGCCAGCCAGCGGTAAGCCTGCAACAGGATCGCCGGGCCAAGGAACTTGTCCGAATTCCACCAGTAGCTGGGGCATGCGGTGGAGCAGCAGGCGCACAGGATGCATTCGTACAGGCCGTCCAGCTGTTCGCGCTGTTCCGGGCTCTGCAGCCGTTCCTTGCCGCTGGGGGTGGTGCTGACCGTTTGCAGCCAGGGGCGGATGCTGGCGTACTGGGCGTAGAAATGGGTGAAATCGGGCACCAGGTCCTTCACCACATCCATATGCGGCAGCGGGGTGATGCGGATTTCGCCCGAAAGGTCTTCCATCGCCGTGGTGCAGGCGAGGCCGTTGCGGCCGTTGAGGTTCATTGAACACGAACCGCAGATGCCTTCGCGGCATGACCGGCGGAAGGTCAGCGTGGGGTCGATCTCGTTCTTGATCTTGATCAGGGCGTCCAGCACCATCGGGCCGCAATCGTCCAGATCGATCTCGAACGTGTCGTAACGCGGGTTTTCCCCGCTGTCCGGATCCCAGCGGTAAATCTTGAACCGGCGCACGCGCGCGGCCCCTTCAGCGCGGTGTTCGCGCCCGTTGCCGTTGATCTTGCTGTTCTTCGGAAGGGTGAAGGTGGCCATCTGTCAGTCCCTGCTGGTTGGCGCCTATCTAACGATTGGGCGGCATCGGGCAAGCGTGCCATGCACACCATGCACAAAAAGGCAGGGCGATAGCCGGGTCCAGTGGGCATTTCCGGCCGAATGGGGCCTCTTTGCCAGACCGGAATTTCCCTGGTGACTGGCCGTGCCTTGCTGATAGCTTCACCAAAACAACAAAAATGGGGGATCTACGGATGGGCCTGCGCAACTGGTACGAAGAAAAGCTGCTGTCGAAATTCATCACCGCCGCCTGCGGGCAGGAGGATATCGCCGCGCTGCGCCAGCAAGTGGTGCCCCTGGCTGAAGGGGCAGTGTTTGAACTGGGTTGTGGCGGTGGGTTGAACCAGCGGCATTATGACCGGGCGCGGGTCTCCTCCTTTGCCGGAATCGATCCCAACCATGCACTGCTGGACGGTGCACGGGCGCGAGCGGCGGAAGTGGGCTGGACGGCCGACATCCGCCACGGGGTGGGGGAAGCGATCCCGTTTGCAGACGAAAGCTTCGATACGGTGGTCTGCACTTACACCCTGTGTTCGGTCGGCGATCAGGCCCGCGTGATGGGTGAAATGCGCCGTATCCTCAAACCCGGCGGGCGTCTGCTGTACCTGGAACATGGCAAGGCGCCGGATGCGGGCGCGGCGCAGTGGCAACAGCGGATTGAGCCGGTGTGGAAACGGGTGATGGGAATTGCCACCTGACCCGCGAAGTCAGTGGCGCATTGCGCGGTGCGGGCTTCGCGGTTGATCCGATTGGGCAGCATTACCAGGAAAAAATGCCGCGCTGGGCCGGGTGGATGGAGTGGGGTGTGGCCCGCCGCCAAGGGTAACAAAAAAGGCCGGCCCTTTGCAGGACCGGCCTTTTCTTGTGTCAGGCGTGGAGTGGATCAGGCGCCGAAAGTGCGCTGCCACCAGCCACGACGGGGACTGCCGTCTTCGTTCTGGCCACCTTCGCCATCGTCACCTTCATCAGCGGCAGGCGCTTCAGTGGCGGTTTCTGCTGCCGGAGCGGCTACGGCCGAAGGTTCGGGCGCGGCTTCAACCACGGCTTCGGCATCGGCCTTCTTGCGGCGGGTGCGCCTCGGCTTGGCCGGGGCTTCTGCGGCGGCTTCTTCCACTACGGTTTCGGCAGCGAGTTCGGCCTCGGCGACGGCTTCCACCTGGGCTTCGGCTTCCACGTCTGCCTTCTTGCGGCGGGTGCGCTTGGGCTTGGCCGGAGCAGCTTCGGTCGCTTCCTCCGCGGCTGCTTCTGCCACCGGAGCGGCTTCGGCCACCACTTCGGCTTCCACGTCCGCCTTCTTGCGGCGGGTGCGGCGCGGCTTCACCACTTCTTCGCTGACGTCTTCGGCAACAGGAGCGGCCACTTCCTGGGTTTCGACCTGTTCTGCGCCGGCCTCATCAGCCGCTAGTTCGGTTTCGTTGCCCTCGGTCGTTGCCTCTGCACCGAATTCGCCATTTTCGCGATCACGACCACCACGGCGGCGGTTGCGGCCACCCCGGCGGCGGCGCTTGCGCGGCTGATCGTCGCCAGCGGCAGCTTCACCGTCGCGGCCGTTTTCGGCCCGGTCTTCGCCTTCATCGCTGTCGGCTTCGCCGGCGAATTCACCGTCTTCGGCGGCTTCAGACCGCTGTTCGCCGTCCTCGGTATCGCCTTCTTCACGGCGACGGCGGTTGCGACCACCGCGACGACGGCGGCGCTTGCCACGGCCTTCGCCTTCTTCGTCCGAAGCCGATTCGCGTTCCGGGCGGCGCTCGGCGTTCCGCTCAGGACGGCGCTCTTCTTCGGCTTCTTCTTCCTCGATCTCGTCTTCGTAATCTTCGACCAGATCATCTTCGACGATGTCCGAGACCGGCGCGAACTTGGGCGGGTTCAGCGGACGCGGGCCGGAACTGCCGACGCGCATCTTGGCGCCTTCGTTTTCGCCTTCGGGGATCACCTCGACGTTCACGCCATAGCGATCTTCGATTTCCGACAGGTCGGCGCGCTTGGCATTGAGCAAGTAGATCGCCGCTTCGGTGGAAGCATAGAGGCTGATCGTGGTGCCCTTGCCCTTGGCCGCTTCGTCTTCGATCAGGCGCAGGGCGGACAGGCCGGCGGAACTGGCGGTGCGGACCAGGCCGGTGCCGTCGCAGTGCGGGCAGCCACGCGTGGTCGCTTCCAGCACGCCGGTGCGCAGGCGCTGGCGGCTCATTTCCATCAGGCCGAAGCCGGAAATGCGGCCAACCTGGATGCGGGCGCGATCGTTCTTGAGCGCGTCCTTCATCGCCTTTTCGACCTTACGGACGTTCGATCCGTATTCCATGTCGATGAAGTCGATCACGACCAGACCGGCCATGTCGCGCAGGCGCAACTGGCGGGCGATTTCGCGCGCGGCTTCGAGGTTGGTCGAAAGCGCGGTCGCCTCGATGCCGTGTTCCTTGGTGGAA
>JBARAF010000162.1:0-11144 GCA_049791695.1 Croceibacterium sp. | reverse complement strand
GAAGATGTCCTTGTCGCCGCGCCCGCACAGGTTGGCGATGATCGTCTGGTCGCGGCGCATCGTGCGGGCGACCTTGGCCACGGCGGCGATCGCGTGGCTGGGCTCCAGCGCGGGGATGATGCCTTCTGTGCGGCACAGCAACTGGAAGCCGTCGAGCGCCTCGGTATCGGTGATCGAGGTGTAATCCACCCGGCCGATTTCCTTCAGCCAGCTGTGTTCCGGCCCGATGCCCGGATAGTCGAGTCCGGCGCTGATCGAGTGCGCTTCCGCAATCTGGCCGTCATCGTCCTGCAGCAGGTAGGTCTTGTTGCCGTGGAGGATCCCCGGGAAGCCTCCCGCCAGGCTGGCGGCATGCTGCTTGTCCAGCCCATGGCCGGCCGCTTCGACGCCAAGCATCTTCACGCCAGCATCGTCGAGGAAGGGGTGGAACAGGCCGATCGCATTCGATCCCCCGCCGATGGCCGCCACCAGCAGGTCAGGCAGCTTGCCGGTGCGGGCGAGCATCTGGGCGCGGGCTTCCTTGCCGATCACGCTCTGAAAATCGCGGACCAGCTCCGGATAGGGATGCGGGCCGGCAGCAGTGCCGATGATGTAGAAGGTGTCGTGGACATTGGCGACCCAGTCGCGCAGCGCCTCGTTCATCGCGTCCTTTAGCGTGGCCGCGCCGCTGGTCACCGGCACCACTTCGGCGCCGAGGAGCTTCATGCGGAATACGTTTGGCGCCTGCCGCGCCACGTCGGTCGCGCCCATGAAGATCACGCAAGGCAGGCCAAAGCGGGCGCAGACGGTGGCCGTGGCCACGCCGTGCTGGCCCGCACCGGTTTCCGCGATGATGCGCGTCTTGCCCATGCGCATGGCCAGCAGGATCTGGCCGATGCAGTTGTTGATCTTGTGCGCGCCGGTGTGGTTCAGCTCGTCGCGCTTGAACCAGACTTCGGCTCCCATGCCTTCGGGTGCGTCGGCTCGCAGTGCCTCGGTCAGACGGGGGGCGTAATAGAGCGGGCTGGGGCGGCCGACGTAATGTTCCAGCAAGTCGTCGAATTCGGCGGCAAAGGCTGGGTCCTGCTTGGCGGCGCGATATTCGCGTTCCAGATCCAGGATCAGCGGCATCAGCGTTTCAGCGACATAGCGCCCGCCAAACTGGCCGAAGTGGCCGCGATCATCCGGCTGGTTACGGAAGGAGTTGGGTTGCGTGTTCATGGCAACGCGGGCGATTGGCAGAGGTAGTGCGCCAAGTCCAGAGGCGAGCCCGCACGGCGGCTGGTGTCTCCGACGGTAGTGTGTTGCCGGTTCACCACATGTCTGCAAGTTGATCAAACAATTGAAATATACCGGTTTACCAAGCGAATCTTCGAATCTAGGGACCGCGCCGCCATTCACGTGGCTGGGTTGAATAGCCCTATGATACTTGGAGAATAGTTTAATGCGTAAATATGTTCTGGCGCTGGCCATTACGTCTGCCTTCGCCACCCCCGCCCTTGCTGGTGAATCGCGTATTGAAGCGCGCGGCGGTATCTACTTCGCAGAAGGCATTTCTGATGAAGCTGTTGCTGGTGTGGCGGTTGGCCATGACTTCGATCTGGGCGAAACCGGCTTCGCAGGTGTCGAACTGTCGGCTGACAAGATTCTGACCGATGGCACCCGGGTTGCCTTTGGTGCAACCGGGCGCGTCGGGATCAAGGCCGCAGGCACCCGCCTGTTCTTCACCGGCGGCTATTCCTCCAAGCCCTGCAAGATGTGCGACGAATCCATCACTGCGGGCGCTGGCGTTCAGCAGAACCTGAACGAACGCCTGTTCTCCAAGATCGAATATCGCCACTTCTTCAGCGATTTCGGTGATGGCAACGTGATCGCGGCCGGTCTGGGCCTGCGGTTCTGATTTCCTGTCGGAAACGGAATTGACGAAGGGCGGCGCCGCAAGGGGCCGCCCTTTTCATATCAACGGCAGGTTAGCCGCGGACTGCGGCGCAGAAGGCCCGGATCTTGTCCGCATCCTTCACCCCAGGGGCACATTCCACCCCGCTGGAAGTGTCGACCAGCGGAGCCCCGGTCTGCCGGATCGCATCGGCGACATTATCGGCATTGAGGCCACCAGCGAGTCCCCAGGGCATTTCATGCCGATGGTTGGCGAGCAGCGACCAGTCTAGCGCCAGGCCGTTGCCACCGGGCAGGGCGCCTGCGGCCGCATCGTACAGCACGCGGTGAACTGCATCCTTGAACTTCAGCGCCTTGGCCAGCGAACCTGCATCCTTCACGCCAACGGCCTTCCAGATTTCCAGCGGCGTCTTCTGCTTCAGCCAGGCGAGCCATTCCGCACTTTCACTGCCGTGGAACTGGACCACGTCAGGCCGCACGGCGGCAATGGCGTCCACCGTGGGTTGCGGCTCCATGCTGACCAGCAGCAGCACCACCTTCACCCGTTCAGGCACCCGGGCGCGCAGGGCGGCGGCCTGGGCGAGGGACACGTGGCGGGGGGATTTCTCGAAATGAACGAGGCCGATGTGGCTCGCCCCAGCCGCTACTGCCGCATCAACGGTTTCAGGCGTGGACAGGCCACAAATCTTGATCTGGGTATCTGGCATGGGCCGCCCTTAGGCCAGCTTGGGCCCGCGGAAAAGAGTCAGAGCGTCGCTTCGATGGCGCGGGCCGCGGCCACCGGGTCTTCCGCGCGGGCAATGGGACGACCAATTACCAGTACCGAAGCGCCGTCATCGCGCGCCTGGCGCGGGGTAACGACGCGCTTCTGATCGGCAGTAGGTTTGCCGCCGGGGCGTAGGCCGGGGACGACGAAGAACCCGTCTTTCCACTGGCGACGCACTTCACCTACTTCGTGACCGGAGCAGACGATGCCATCCAGGCCCGCCGCATGGGCCAGATCCGCCAGGCGCAGCACCTGATCATGGGCACTGCCGCCAAGGCCGGTACGGGCCATGTCCTGTTCGTCCAGGCTGGTCAGCATGGTGACTGCAACAACACGCGTGCCATTACCCGCTGCCGCCTTGGCATCTTCCATCATCGCCTGCCCACCGCTGGCGTGGATGGTCACGATTGCCGGTTGCAGCACGTGGATCGCCTGCATGGCCCCGGCCACGGTGTTGGGAATGTCGTGCAGTTTCAGGTCCAGGAAAATCGGCAGGCCGACCTGGGCGATTTCGTGGACCCCGTGGTGGCCATGGGCACAGAAGAATTCCAACCCCAGCTTCAACCCGCCGACGTGTGACTTCACCTTCTGCGCCAGCGCCTTGGCCGCATCGAGTTGGGGGAGATCGAGGGCAAGATAAATGGGATTGGTCATGTGTTGGCCGGTCTGTGTTCGTCGATGGGCGGGAAACCCGCGTTGGGATCAAGCGGCGGCGGCGGTGCCACTGGCACCTGTGCTGCTGCGCGCGCAGCGGTTTCCAGTGCATTGATCCGGCGGTGCGCCTGCCACAGGCTTGCCCGGTGGAGCAGCCACAGCGGCACGAAGCCGAGCAGGAAGGACACGACCACGATAGCCGGCAAGCGGGTATCGACAACCATGTTTTCCCAGATCCGTACGGTCACCAGTGGTTCCCAGTTCGCCACCGAGAATATCAGCAAGGCGACCAGTAACAGGACCCAAACAATGGTGCGGACGATTTGCATTGGCAGCTCTCCTTACCCGTCCAGCCGAGATGCTAGGGGCATCTGCGGCGGAAGGGAAGGGCGGGTGATTAACCGAAGACGCGGTCGAAGATCCGGTCGACTTGCTTGAAGTGATATTCAAGGTCGAATTTCTCTTCCAGTTGGGCCGGAGTCAGCGCGGCGGTGACTTCCGGATCTGCCTTCAGCAGGTCGAGCAGCGACAACTGGCCGTCGCTGTCCCACACCTTCATCGCGTTGCGCTGGACCAGTCGGTAGGCATCTTCGCGGCTGACGCCAGCCTGCGTCAGTGCCAGCAGGACCCGCTGTGAATGGACCAGGCCGCCCATCCGATCGAGGTTCTTCTGCATCCGTTCGGGATAGACCAGCAGCTTGTCGACCACGCCCGTGAGGCGGGCGAGCGCGAAATCGAGCGTGATGCAGGCATCCGGGCCGATGTAGCGTTCGACCGAGGAGTGCGAGATATCGCGTTCGTGCCACAGGGCGACGTTTTCCATCGCCGGCACCGCGTAACCCCGAACCATGCGGGCAAGGCCAGTCAGGTTTTCGGTCAGCACCGGGTTGCGCTTGTGCGGCATGGCGCTGGAACCCTTCTGCCCGGGGGAGAAGTACTCCTCCGCCTCCAGCACTTCGGTGCGCTGCAGGTGGCGCACTTCGATGGCCAGCCGTTCGATGCTGCTGGCAATGACGCCCAGCACGGCGAAGAACATCGCGTGGCGGTCACGCGGGATGACCTGGGTAGAAATCGGCTCCGGCGCCAGGCCGAGCTTTTCGGCGACGTATTCTTCCACTTCCGGGGCGATGTTGGCGAAAGTGCCGACAGCGCCGCTAATCGCACAAGTGGCGATTTCCTCGCGCGCGATAACCAGCCGCTTGCGGCAGCGGGCAAATTCGGCGTGGGCCTGGGCCAGCTTCAGCCCGAAAGTCACCGGTTCCGCGTGGATCCCGTGGCTGCGGCCGATGGTGGGGGTGAACTTGTGCTCCTTCGCCCGGCGTTCCAAGGCGGCGAGGAGGGCGTCGAGGTCCTCCAGCAGCAGGTCAGCCGAACGAGCGAGCTGCACCGCCAGCGTGGTGTCCAGCACGTCGGAGCTGGTCATGCCCTGATGCATGAAACGGGCTTGATCGCCCACGTTGTCCGCCACCCAGGTGAGGAAGGCGATCACATCGTGCTTGGTCACGGCCTCGATTGCGTCAATTGCTTCGACGTCGATCTTCGGATTGGTTTTCCACCAGTCCCACAGCGCCTTGGCGGCACTTTCCGGGACGACGCCCAGTTCACCCAGCTTTTCGGTCGCATGGGCTTCGATCTCGAACCAGATGCCGAACTTGGCCTCTGCCTCCCAGATCGCGGTCATGGCGGGGCGGGAATAGCGGGGGACCACGGCAAAACTCCTTCGATTGGCGTCTGCGCCGCTAAGGCGCAGGGGCGCGGAAGGCAAGGGGCGGAGGTCATTCGGCCGATAACCCGGGCACCTGTGGCGGATTGTCAACCGGCGCAAGGCATGGTGAAACGGCAGGGTCGCGGCCATTTCTGCGCGGCAATACGGGGGATGGAATGGGCTTGCGCAAAGGTTTGTTGCTGTGTTCGACGCTGCTGTGCAGCACGCCTGCGATGGCAGGGGAAGACGTCCGTTACGAACCAGCGCCCACTTGGATTGCGCCGGCAACCTTGCCCGCGCCGCGCCCCGGGCCGCCGCTGGTCCTGTATGACGATCAGCGCCGGATCGAGGACGGGCGGCTGTGGAGCTATGTCGATCGGGCCATTCGGGTGGACAATCCACAGATGGTCACCGGGGCGGGGACGTTGCAGGCGCAATGGCTGCCGGACAAGGGCGACCTGATCGTCCACCGGGTCTCGATCCTGCGCGGTGGCCAGGAGGTGGACGTGCTGGCCGGCGGAGCCAGGTTCGAGATTTTGCGCCGCGAACTGCAGTTGGAACAGCGGGTGGTGGACGGATCGCTGACCGCTACCCTGGCGGTCCCCGGCTTGCGGGTGGGGGACGTGCTGCGCGTCAGTTATTCGGTCACCTTGTCGGACCAGGCGCTGGATCGCGAGGTGCAGACCACCGCTTTCCTGCCGGCCAAGCCGTTTGAAGCAGGATCGGCCCGCGTGCGGCTTTCCTGGCCCCAGGGCAGTGACGTGCGCTGGCGCGCCAGCCGGGGGATCGACCTGGGGCAGCCTGTCACCGCCGATGGCTTTTCCACCCTGGAAGTGAAGTTGCCGCTGGCCGAATTGCCCGAAATGCCCGGCGATGCGCCGGTGCGCTACCAGATGCCGGGGTTGCTCCAGGCCAGTACCTTTGCGGACTGGCCTGAGGTCAGCCGCGTAATGGCCCCGTTGTTCGCCACCAGCGGTACCGTGGAACGAGGCGGGCCAATCGCGGCGGAGGTTGCCCGCATCCGGGCCGATAACAACGGCCAGTTACAACAGGCAGTTGCCGCACTGCGGGTGGTGCAGGACCAGGTATCGTACTTCCTCAACGGGATGCAGGGCGGTAATTACATACCCCAGTCACCGGCGGAGACATGGGACAAGCGCTATGGCGATTGCAAGGCCAAGGCGCTGCTGTTGCTGGCCATGTTGCGCGAACTGGGGATCGAGGCGGAAGCCGTGGTGGTCGCTTCGCAGACCGGCGATGCGGTTCCGGTAACGCTGCCGCAGCCCGGTGCGTTCGATCACGTGATCGTGCGCGCGGTGATCGCGGGCAAGGAATACTGGCTGGACGGAACCAGTTCCGGCACCAGCATGGCAGTGGTGGATGAAGTGCCACCGTTCCATGTTGCGCTGCCACTGCGCACCGCCGGGGCCGACTTGTTGCCGATGGTGCAACGGCCGCAAGGGGCATTCGATTCCATCGCAACGCTTACCTTCGACCACCGCGCAGGGTTGGACCTGCCGACCCTGTTCGACGGGAAATGGGTGCTGACCGGAACCGGGGCCGTGCCGTTTCGCTCGGTTATCGGCCAAGCCAGTGAGGAACAGCTGGAAAGCTTCATTCAAGCGTTTGTCGGCGAGCAAGTGGGCGAAGCGCAGGTGTTGGACAGCAACATCGCATTTGACGAAGCCAGCAGCACCGCAACGGTCACCGTCAAGGGCTTGATGTCTTCAGCCTGGCGATTCGCCAGGGGATCGGGAGTGCGCGGGTTCGATCTGCCGAGCCAGAACTTCAGCTTCACGCCTGATCGCACGCGCGCCGCCTGGCGCGATATTCCGGTGGCCTTGCCCGGTCCGGTGTCCCAGCGCAGTGAATTCACCGTGCTGCTGCCCGATGCACCCGGCCCCTATACGCTGGAAGGGCGCAGCGCCTTTACCGCTGAAATCGCCCATGTCCGGCTGTCACGGCAGACCAAACTGTCTGACCAGCAACTGACGATCGCCGAAACCAGCGCCTGGCCGGGCGGTGAAGTGGCTGCGGCGGATATTGCGGCAGAACGGCAAAAGGCGGCGCGACTGGGAGACGTTTCGCTCAGCCTGCGGGCCCCTGCCGGTGCACCACGGCGGTTTGATATCGGTCCGGCACAGGGCCGTGCCCGCTTTGCGCAGCTGGATGATGCGTATGCCAGACTAATCGCGGCTGACCCGGACGATGCTAACAATTTTCGCAACCGGGCCCGCTTCCGATCAATGACCTGGGACTGGGCTGGGGCGATTGAAGACACGGGCAAGGTGATCGAGCTGGAGCCTACCGCCGCCGATTACCTGGCGCGCGCATACCTGTTCCTGGAAACCGGGCGGATGAAAGATGCCCTGGCGGACGCTGATACGGCTTGGGAGCTGAATCCTTCGGTCGAATCCGCTTTCGCCCGGGCAGGCATCCTGCCCTATCTGGACCGGGTGGATGAAGCGATTGCCCTGTTGCAGGAACAGGCCGGAACGGCGGAGGAAAAGCGCACAATCGGCCTAGAAGTCAGCGAACTGGAGGCACTGGCCGGGCGGAAAGAGGCCGGATTGGAGCGGATCGAAGCCTATCTGGCTGAACAGCCGAATGATCCGGGCTTGCTGAATGCCAAGTGCTGGTACCTGGGCATCTGGAACATGGTATCGGACCGCCTGGCGGATGTTTGCACCACCGCGGTGGAAAAGGCCGCATCCCCGCCGCCGGTGCTCGATAGCCGCGCGATGGCCTATTATCGCCTCGGCAGGTTCCAGGATGCGCTGAAGGATCTCGAAACCGCGCTGGCGGTGAATCCTGAACTGACCCCGAGCCTGTTCATGCGTGGGGTGGTGCGCCGGGCGCTGGGCGATAACGCGGGCGAACGCGACATTGCGGCCGCACTGGCCCGCCAGCCTTCACTGGAACGGACTTACGGGCGCTACGGCATCAAGGCCAGGTAGGGGGGAGGGGTCAGATCAGCCCCTTGGCGCGCAAGGAAACGTGCTGGCCGCGCCCGATGATGATGTGGTCATGCACGGTCACGCCCAGCAGGCGCCCGGCTTCGGCGATGCGGTTGGTGATCTGGATGTCGGCGCGGCTGGGTTCCGGATCACCGCTGGGGTGGTTGTGCACCAGGATCAGCGCCGTGGCCCCGACGTCAAAGGCGCGGCGGATCACCTCGCGCGGGTGGATCGCCGCCTCGTCGATTGTCCCATCACCCACTTTGTGGTCCAGGATCAGCCGGTTCTGGGCATTCAGGTATAGCACCCGCACCCGTTCGACCGTGAGGTTGGCCATGTCGATGGTCAGGTAATCGATCAGCGCCTGCCAACTGCCCAGCACAGGCTGTTCCCGCACCTGGCTGCGGGCCATGCGGCGGGCGGCCAGCGCGGCAATCTTGATCGCGCCGATCCCGGCATCGCCCATGCCCGGCACACCCTTCAGTGCGCCCGGTTCTGCATCAAGCACGGCAGACAGCGATCCGAAGCGCTTGATCAGAGCCTTGGCCAGCGGTTTGGTATTGCCCCGGGCATTGGCGCCGAACAGCAGGTATTCCAGCACCTCGTAATCGGCGAGTGCTTCGGACCCGCCTTCCAGCAGGCGTTGACGCAGGCGGGCGCGATGGCCCGCGCCATCATGGTCTGGTGCTGCGGTGTCCTGCGGCAAACCTTTATACTCCCGTCGATGCTGCATTGCCTTTGCCGCGGTCAGCGCGCAAGTGTTCGCCGGATGTCGCAGCCGGACGAGAGTGAAACCAGCGCGCCGCGCCGCCCGCGCCGGATTGGCTGCATGCTGTTGCTGGCAGTGGCCGGGCTGCTGCTGGCGGCCTTCCTAATTTTGTGGCTCGGCCGGGTGCGGCTGGCCGACAATCTGATCCAGGACTATTTCGAACAGAATGGTGTTCCCGCCCGTTACGAAGTGCGGGAGATCGGCCCCACGCGGCAAGTGCTGGCCAATCTTGTCATCGGCGATCCGGCCCGTCCCAACCTGACGGCGGAACGAGTGGAAGTGCTGGTTCGGCCGCGGTTCGGCTTGCCCGATGTCACGGTTGTGCGGCTGATTCGCCCGCGCCTCTACGGCACGGTGAGACAGGGCAAACTCAGCCTGGGCGCGCTTGATCCGCTGATTTTCACCGGCAGCAAGGAACCCTTTGCCCTGCCACGACTGGACCTGGCGATCGTGGATGGCCGCGCCCGGTTTGATGGCGATCAGGGGCCGGTCGGGATCCGTCTGGACGGCAGCGGCCCCTTGCGCGACGGCTTCAATGGTGAGTTGGCCGTGGTCGGCCCCAGCCTGACGGCGGGCGGATGCACCGCAAAAGCGGCCACGCTGTACGGCCGGGTGGCCATCGCACAGGAAGAGCCGCAATTCACCGGCCCGCTGCGGTTTGCCGCGCTGGTCTGCCCGGCACAGGCCGTGCAACTGGGCAAAGGTGCGGTGCAGGTGGAGATGGCGGCGGACAAGGCGCTGGCCGCCTTCACCGGCAAGGCCGGGCTCGACCTGACAGCGCTTGGACAAGGCGAGAGCAAGCTTGCCGGGCTGAAAGGGGAAACCCGTATTTCCTGGCGTGATTCGGGCCTGACGCTCGATTTTGACCTGGCGGGCCGCGATCTTGCAGTGGCCGGGGCTGCGCTTGGCACCGTGGGGATAGATGGCAGCCTGCGCGCCCGGCCCGATTTCGGCAGGATCGAATCGACTGGCGATATTTCCGGGGCAGATCTGCGCACCGGGCCCGGGCTTGACCGGTCGCTCGCTTCCGCCGTCGCGTCCACTGACGGCACTCTGCTGGGCCCCTTGTTGCAACAGTTGCGTGGCGGGCTGGCCCGGCAGGCACCGGGCAGTTCGCTGGCCGGGCAGTTTGACCTGCGGTTGATCGATGGGCGGATGGCGCTGGTCATGCCCGGGGCGCGGCTGCGTGGGCGTGACGGGCAAACCTTGCTGGCGCTGTCGCGGGTCCAGGTCGCCAGCGGCGGAACGACAATCCCGCGCATAAGCGGCAATTTCCAGACCGGCGGCACCGGAATGCCGCGCCTGACCGGCCGGATGGAACAGCGTAACGGGCAGGAAACCCGCTTCAACCTGCGCATGGCCCCGTGGCAGGCTGGCTCGTCCAGCCTGGAGATACCGGACATGGCCGTGGTGCAGGGCGGCACCGGTGCGCTCGGCTTCAGCGGGACTGTGCGGGCCAGTGGTGCTTTGCCCGGAGGGCTGGTCGATGGACTGCTGCTGCCCGTTTCCGGATCGGTGGGCGCTGATGGGCGTTGGGCGCTGTGGTCACGCTGTACAGATGTGATATTCCGCCGCCTGCAACTGGCGAACCTGGCCCTGGATGGCCACAGCCTCACCCTGTGCCCGCCGCGTGGCAGTGCCATGGTGCGCGGCGATGCGAACGGCATGCGCGTGGCAGCAGGGGCCCCGGGCCTGGACCTGCGCGGCCGGCTGGGCGAGACGCCGATTGCCCTGAACAGCGGTGCGGTCGGCTTCGCCTGGCCGGGTGCCCTGTCGGCACGGCAGGTGCGGGTTACGCTCGGCCCGGCGGATACGGCCACCCGCTTTGTGATCGAAGACCTTTCCGCCCGGATCGGCAGTGACATCGCCGGATCGTTCGCCGGAACGGATGTGAAGCTGTTTGCGGTGCCGCTCGATCTTACCGGGGCCAGCGGCGAATGGCGCTATGCCGCCGGGCGGCTGGACCTGACGGGGGGCAGCTTCACGCTGGTCGACCGACAGCAGCCGGGTCGTTTCAACCCCTTGGCGGCGCGCGGCGCGACGCTGTCGCTGGTCGACAACGTGATTCGCGCCGATGCCTTGCTGCGTGAACCGGCCACGGATCGGGCGGTATCGACCGTGGCCATCGTGCATGATCTGGCCACCGGGCGTGGCGGGGCGGACCTGGCGGTGGCCGGGCTGACATTCGACAAGGGCCTGCAGCCCGACCAGCTGACGTCACTTGCAAAGGGCATCGTTGCCAA
Organism: Croceibacterium sp.; assembly: GCA_049791695.1. Taxonomy (GTDB): domain Bacteria; phylum Pseudomonadota; class Alphaproteobacteria; order Sphingomonadales; family Sphingomonadaceae; genus Croceibacterium_C. The sequence goes on along the minus strand of JBARAF010000162.1, from coordinate 175 downwards.
TGTGGCGGGGACGGTAACCGGCACGGGCCGGATCGACTGGAACCCGGATGCCGTCACCAGCAGCGGGCACTTCTCCAGCGATTCGCTTGACCTGGCCGCTGCCTTTGGCCCGGTTCAGGGGGCTTCGGGCACGGTCGTGTTTACCGACCTGATCGGCCTGACCACCGCCCCGGAC
>JBARAF010000161.1:0-3922 GCA_049791695.1 Croceibacterium sp. | reverse complement strand
GGCCTTTACCAGGCAGCGCTGGTTCAAGATTGGCTGTAAGCTGCGAAGAACGCTCCCATCAGTGCCCGGTAACGATCTGCCTTGCCCACTGCAGCGGTGTTGATGGGACTGCGCACCTGTTGCACGCTGGCAGTGCGAACACTGCGCTTGGCCTGATGCGACCGCTGCATCGCCTCCTGCTCATCAAGCCCCACATGTGCAGCGATGCGTGATATCCACGACACGGGATCCGCAACCAGATCCTCGTACGGGACCACCAGGATCCGATCCGGAAAGATGGCGGTCCAGTGGGTAAAAAGGCGATCTTCCTGACCGAAGAAATGGCCGATATCGGCCAGAGACCAACTCCATGGAATATCAGAGGTGAAATAGGTTCGCAGGCAGGAAAGCGCGCAGTCTGCCGGGTTGCGCCGCAGCCACACCACGCGCGCCTCAGGCAAACTGTGCAACAAGAGCCCCATAAAGCGAGATTGAAGCAAGGTCTTGTCGACTATCCGACCCTCGGCACCAAACCGCATCTGCAGCAACTGATGATATGACCGTGCCAGGTCACCCCAAGGGTCAGGGCCTCCATGTTGCTCCTGATATTGGAGTGCCCGAGAGAGGTCCGGACCGGCAACCGAAGTAAGAGCCGCACGGAACAGGTTGATCTCTCCCCCATCGTGCACATCTGAATGGCTTGCCAAAATCTGTTCGACCAATGTGGTGCCAGATCTGGGAAGCCCGTTGACGAAGATCGCCCGTGATGTGGTTTCACCGGATGGCGTAAGACGTGCCAGATTCTGGGGCGTGAAGTCGGAAAGGGTCCGGTCCACGAACGCCTCGTTCTCCGCCGGGTCGTACTGACGCTGCTGTCGGCGCAACTCCGCACCCTCGAGGTACAATTCGAAGGCTCGTTCAACCTGCCCGCAATCGTCGTAGGCTTTGGCGAGGCCGTAATAAAAAGCTGCACGGGCGTTTGCATCGACGTGGGCAATTGTGGGGATCAAGGCCTCCATGGCCGCAATATCCGGATCGCTCGGCGTGAACTTCTTGATCATCGCCAGCGCGAACCACGTTTGCGGCACCGCTGCTTGGCTGATAGCAGCGCGATAATGACGCTCGGCAGCGGCAAAATCGCCGTCCTGGCTGGCCACCGTGCCGTTAAAGTGGTGAATGCTTGGGTGCTGACGCACCTGTGCAGGCAGGCCACCAAGGACGGACCGGATTTGATCCCGCCGCCCGTTTTCGACCAATTCCCCCAGATAAAACAAGACCCGTTCCAGCGTAACGGGCTGGGTTGCGGCAAAGCGACGCGCTCCTTCGAGTGCCAAATCGATCTCGCCGATGCGGCCGGCCAACTTGGTGAAGCTGCGGAAACGTTCACCCGACCTGGGGCCCTCCTGCAATTCGCGCTGCATCAGCGCCACGGCACTGTCACGGCGCCCGGCTTGCAGGGCTTCAACGGCCTGAACGATCAATGGCTTTGCTTGGGTCGACATGAACTCGTTCTATTCGGGAATCGGCGGGGCGAACAGGTTGTTCTCGCCCCGCCGCCAGCTCAGCCCACCATCAAGTTCAGCGCCCCGTCGCCTTCGTCCACCTTCACGGTCGATCCATCGGGAATCTTGCCCGCCAGCAGCATCTCCGCCAGCGGATCCTGCAAGTGCCGCTGCACCGCGCGTTTAAGCGGGCGGGCGCCGTAGACGGGATCGTAGCCCACCCGGCCGAGCCAGCGCCGTGCGGCGTCGGTCAGGTCGAGCACGATCTTGCGATCCTTCAGCAGCTTTTGCACCCGCGCCACCTGGATATCGACGATCGGCGCCATGTGTTCCTGGCCAAGTCGGTGGAACAGGATGATCTCGTCCAGCCGGTTGAGGAATTCGGGGCGGAAATGGCCGCGCACGACATCCATCACCTGCGGTTCGACGCTTTCCACGTCCTGCCCTTCGTCCAGATTGGCGAGGTACTGGCTGCCGAGATTGCTGGTCAGGATGATCAGCGTGTTGGTGAAATCCACCACCCGGCCCTGCCCGTCGGTCAGGCGGCCGTCGTCGAGCACCTGCAACAGCACGTTGAACACATCGGCGTGGGCCTTTTCCACCTCGTCGAACAGCACGACCTGATAGGGCCGCCGACGTACCGCTTCGGTTAAAACACCGCCTTCATCATAACCAACATAGCCCGGAGGCGCACCGATCAGGCGGCTGACAGAGTGCTTCTCCATGAATTCCGACATGTCGATGCGGACCATCGCGTTGTCGTCATCGAACAGGAAGCCAGCCAGCGCCTTGGTCAGTTCGGTCTTGCCGACACCCGTCGGGCCGAGAAACAGGAAGCTGCCGAGTGGCCGATTGGGGTCCTGCAAGCCGGCCCGCGCGCGGCGGACAGCCTTGGAAACGGCTTCCACCGCCTTGGCCTGGCCGATCACCCGCTTGCCGATGGTGTCTTCCATCGCCAGCAGCTTGTCCCGCTCGCCCTGCATCATCCGTTCCACCGGCACGCCGGTCCACTTGCTGACCACGGCAGCGATGTCGTCCTCGGTCACTTCTTCGCGCAGCAGGGCGTTTTCCGCCTGCCCCTGAGCTTCGGCAAGCTGCTTTTCCAGCGCCGGGATGGAGCCATAGGACAGCTCCCCCGCCCGGGCGAGGTCGCCGGTTCGCTGGGCCTGTTCCAGTTCGATCCGGGCGGCGTCGAGCTGTTCCTTGATCTTCGCTTCGGCGTGGATCTTGTCGCGTTCGTTTTGCCAACGGGTGGTGACTTCCGCGCTCTGCTGTTCAAGGTTGGCCAGTTCCTCACGCAAGGCGGCAAGGCGGTCCTTGCTCGCCTGGTCACTTTCCTTGGCCAGCGCCGATTCCTCGATCTTCAGCTGGATGATCCGCCGGTCGAGGTTTTCGATTTCCTCCGGCTTGCTTTCCACTTCCATGCGAATGCGGCTGGCGGCTTCGTCCATCAGGTCGATCGCCTTGTCGGGCAGGAAGCGGTCGGCAATGTAGCGATTGCTGAGCTGCGCGGCCGCCACGATCGCCCCGTCGGTGATGCGCACACCGTGGTGCAGTTCGTACTTTTCCTTCAGCCCGCGCAGGATGGAGATGGTGTCTTCCACCGTCGGTTCGGGTACGAACACCGGCTGGAACCGGCGTTGCAGCGCGGCATCCTTTTCCACGTACTTCTGGTATTCATCCAGCGTGGTCGCGCCGATGCAGTGCAGTTCACCGCGGGCCAGCGCGGGCTTCAGCAGGTTGCCGGCATCCATGCTGCCTTCGCTGGCACCGGCGCCGATCAGCGTGTGCATTTCGTCGATGAACAGGATGATGTGGCCTTCGGCGCCCTTCACCTCGTCCAGCACGGCCTTCAGCCGCTCCTCGAACTCGCCGCGATATTTGGCACCGGCGATCAGTGAGCCCATGTCGAGGCTCATCAGCGCGCGATCCTTCAGGCTGTCGGGCACGTCGCCATTGGCGATGCGCAGCGCCAGGCCTTCGGCAATCGCGGTCTTGCCGGTGCCGGGTTCGCCGATCAGGACCGGGTTGTTCTTGGTCCGCCGGGCCAGGATCTGGATCGTGCGGCGGATTTCCTCGTCGCGGCCGATCACCGGGTCCAGCTTGCCGTCTCGCGCGGCCTGGGTGAGGTCGCGGGCATATTTCTTCATCGCGTCATAGGCGTTTTCGGCGCTGGCGCTGTCGGCGCTGCGTCCGCCGCGCAGGGCGTTGATCGCCGAGTTCAGCCCTTCCGCGGTGAGATTGGCAGCCGCCAGCGCCTGTCCGGCGGCAGTGGTCTTGGCCAGCACCAGCGCCAGCAGGATCCGCTCAACGGTGACGAAGCTGTCGCCCGCTTTTTCGGCCAGCTGTTCCGCCTGGTCGAGCACACGCACGGTGTCATTATCCAGCCCCGGGGTCGCTTGCGCGCCGGAACCGGAGACGGCGGCAATCTTGCCCAGCGC